>JANNGN010000364.1:0-7257 GCA_031403895.1 Rubrivivax sp.
GGCGGCGACCAGGACGACGAAGAGACAGGCGCGATGAGCCGCCACCCGGCCGCCGCCGGACCCGTCGTGGACTTCACGGGCCTGCCGGCTGGCATCGCAGCGCGCAGCGCGCAGCGCGGCGCTTGCCCTGTGACCATCGCCATCGACACCAACGTGCTGGTGCGCCTGCTCGTCCGCGACGACGAGGCGCAGTGCGCGGCAGCGCAGCGATTGGTGGACCAGGCCGCCGCTGCCGAAGAGCCGGTGCTGATCGTGCTCGGCGCCTTGCTCGAAACCGAATGGGTGCTGCGCAGCCGATACAAGCTCGACAAGGCCAGCATCGCGGGCGCCTGCACTGCACTGCGCTGCTCGAAAGCGCAGACGTGGAGTTCGAACACCCGCCGACGGTGGAAGAGGCGTTCTACGTCTGGGCCCAGCACCCGGTTGCCGACTTCGCGGACGGCCTGCTCACCGCGCGCGCCGCGCACCTCGGCCGCAGCCGTTTCCTGAGCTTCGACGTTGGCGTGGCCCGTTTGCCTGGCGTGGGGTTGCTTGCATGACTGCTTCCGGTACGCCCTCAAAGGTCTCGCACCCGGGTCACAGTGGCCGGGTCGTCCCGCGCTGCTGGAATCTCTCCTGAATCCAGCGCCATCGCCCAGGGCCGCCATGTCTGCATTCAAGCGTCAGGATGCTCAGTTGCAGGCACGGGCATTTCAAGGACGCCTGGAAAGGCGCCATCACCAATGCTCGCGTCGATGCCCATTCGATACCCCATCGCGCGATAGCCTTGCTGTCGCTTTTTCCACATCCGCAGCAACGCCGGGTGGCCGGTGTCGACGAAGTCAATGATCCGGACGTCGGTCTTGCTGGCGTGTGCCCGGTGCAGGCGGCCTGCGTACTGCTGGAGCGTGCCTTTCCAGGAAACCGGCATGGCCAGCACCAAGGTATCCAGCGGCGGATGGTCGAACCCTTCGCCGACAAGCTTTCCCGTCGCCAGCAGGATGCGTGGCGCATCGGGCGCCAGCGCGTCAAGCTCTGCGATCAGCGCGGCGCGCTGCTTCCTTGACATCCGACCGTGCAGTGCGAAGGGCGGTGGCACCTGTGCTGCCAGGGCCAGGAGAATGGTGTCGAGGTGCTCCGTGCGCTCGGTCAGCACCAGCACCTTGCCGCCTTGTTCGAAGGCCGCAGTGATCTCGGCGGCGATGGCTTGGGTTCGGGCCATGTCAGTGGCAAGATGCCTGAACACGTCCTGAATGCCCGCAGTGGTCGGCAGGTCGATGCGGGAAAACCGTGTTCTCGGCATCACCTCCAGGTCGTGCGGTGCACTGGCCGGCCTGGCCGCCGTGTGCCGGATCGGCCCGCAATGCATGAAGATGATTGGCTGCTTACCATCGCGGCGAATTGGCGTCGCCGTGAGGCCGAGCACGAACTTCGCCTTGGTCCGTTTGAGGATGGCGTCAAAGGACGCTGCGCCCACATGGTGGCATTCGTCAACGATGACCTGCCCGTAGTTCTCGACCAGCGTTTTGACTTCACCCTGGCGTGACAGCGACTGCATCACTGCGATGTCGATCCGGCCGGTGGGCTTGGCTTTGCCGCCACCGATGGTGCCGACCACGCCCTTGCCTGCTCCGACGCCAATGGCGAGAAAAGCTTGCAGACGTTCCTGCCATTGCTTCAACAGTTCGGTGCGATGCACCAGCACCAGGGTGTTCACGCCGCGCCGGGCGATGATGGCCGCCGCCGTTACCGTCTTGCCGAAGGCGGTAGGTGCGCACAGCACACCGGCATCGTGATGCAGCATGGCTGAGACGGCCCGCTCCTGGTCGGGTCGCAAGGTGCCGAGGAAGCCGACATCGATGGCCTCACCACCATAGCGCTCGTCGCGCAGGTCGCAGCGGATGCCGTTGTCCTTCAGCAAGGCTTGGGCGGCATCGAGGCAGCCGCGCGGCAATGCAATGTGTTGCGGGTAGTTCTCGGCATTGCCGATCACGCGCGGCTTGTCCCACACCGACATGCGCATGGCCTGGGCCTTGTAGAACTCGGGGTTCTGGAAGGCCGCCAGCCGGATCAGGCGATTGGCCAGCGCTTGGGGCAGCGCGTTCTTCTCAAAATAGATCAGATTGGCCAGCGTCACAGTCAATTCCAAAGGCATCGTGTCCGCCAGCTTCGTGGACGAACTCGCGTCGCGCTTCCACGGCGTGGCCAAGTCTTCATCGTCGATAAAGGTCACATCCAGCGGCTGGTTGCCGTCAGTGGTGCGCAGGATGGTCGGTTCGATGTCCTGCGGCGCCATCGGCTCGATGGATGCGAGGAAGGTCCACTGGTCGGGGTGCGGGCGCAGAGCGGCATCGACGAAGACACTGCAGCCGTTTTCGCGCGGATGCTTCTGCATCGGCAGGGCAATCAGGTTGCCGAAACCACCTCTGGGCATCGTGTCCTGGTTGGGAAACAAGCGATCGTAGGTCGCCAGCTTGAGCTGCCGCGTTCGCGCGCAGGTGTGGCTGATGACGGCGGTACCCAGGCGCCGGGCATCCCGTGCCGACACGCGCCCGGCGAAGAACACCCAGACATGCGCGCCCCGGCCAGAGCGTGAAATCTCCAGCGCCGCCGGCACGCCCAGTTCGGTGCAGGACTGCATGAACCCTTGGGCATCCTCCCGCCAACCACCGTTGTCGCTGTCGGCCTCGTCAAAGTCCACCGCCAGGAAGTGGCACGTGTCATCCTCCAGCAGCGGATAGACCCCCACTGTGTGCTCGCCGGCCAGATGGTCGTAGATCACCGCGTCGGACAGCGGGATCAGCAGGCGGTGGACGCAGTCGCCGCACTTGATGCGCGGCTTCTCGCAGATGCCGGCCCGCCACTCGTTGGCGCAGGCCGGCGCGTAGCCTGATTTGCCCGAGGTCTTGCCCTCCCAGCGGACCGGATAGACATCGGTGCGGCCACGGAACAGCCGCCGAAACAGCGCCACCTTCTCGGCGGTGGACAGGCTGGAACGGAGCGGTTCGGGCTCCGGTTCGGGCACTGGAGTAGCCGGCGCGGGCCGTGACTTTGGAGATAGCGGCGGTCGCCAGTCGATCGCGTGCGACTCCAGCAGCGCCACCAAGCGGGCGTTCTCTGACTGCAGGGCCGCGAAAGCATCGAGCTCAGTCATCGACCCCGTGCTCTGCAAGCAACTTGTCCATGTCTTCACCCACTCCGTAGCCGATGTCGTGGCTGGCATGGCGCACCGCATCCAGGCGCGCCCACAGCGCCGGGCGCTGCGCCAGTGGCAAGGTGGCGATGGCCTTCAGCGCCTGGCCGAACATCCGCACCAATGCGTCGAAGTAGCGCTCATCATCCAGGCTGACATCACTGCTGAAACCCGAGGCCTGCTCGCAAAAAAACACCATCAGCTCGGCCAGCCCGTCGGCTGTTCCCGACGCCTTCTTGTAGTCCGCGATGGCCGTCTTGGCTTTGGCTACCGAGGTGTCTTGCTGCTGCAGCACATCGGGCCAGAGCCAGCGGGCAACGGTGGTCTTGTAGGGCTTGAGCACATCGCTACCGAGGTGCAGACGGGCGTGCAGAAAGGCCTGGTTGTCCTTGCTGGCGCCGTAGAGGTCTTGCACCAGCCAGAGCAGACCGTCGCGGTCGAAGTCGGCCAGCCTGGCTTTGATGTCGATCCACGAGGAATTCGCCTTCTTCGTTGCCATGGGGGGCTCAGTCTGGCTGGTCAGCTTGAAGACGGCGGCGAAGCCGCGAACACACGTTCCAGCGTGGCGGGCAACGGTGCGGCGTTGGCCTCTCGAATGGCACTCGAACAGGAATCGGCAGACGGTGTCTGCGGAATCGGTGCCAAAGGCCTTGCCAGGAAGACAGTCAGCATCTCAACTCCCGCGCCGCCGTGCGTACTCGGCCAATCTCTTGTATCGATGGTCTTGGCGCAAACCAGGCATCGCTTGGGCGATGGCGTCCAGGCATTGCCCCGGCTCACTGAGCGCCCAAGTCTCATCGCTCAGGATTGCATCGAGCAGGCGCAGCGCGGCATCCGGGCATCGTCCACATTGACCTGACTCTTCCAGCAGATGCACCACGTACTGAGGATGCTCAATCGGCCGCAGCCAATCCACAACCGCCGACAAGGCCGTTGGGAACTCACTTCCTGCCGCGATGCATAGCTGAGCCAGCGACTCCCCAATACTGTTTGATGCGAGATCACGGGACTTCGGCCAGACCCGATGCCAGAAAGGTTGGACTCGATTTCTCCAGTAGTCCTCCCGTTGGTCCGCCGCGCTTTCGAGGGCTTGCGATAGTGCTCGTGCCACTTCATTCAATCCGTGTTGTGGTAGCGCGCCAATGGCCGCTTGGAAGTCATCTGGCGAATAGTCTTCAACGGGCTCCAAGGCGGCGTGGGTAAGGATTGCGGCGAATTGGCGGCTATGCTCACCAAGGCTCTTGTAGTGATTCGCGGTGGAAATGAACTGCGATTTGAGCGCGATCAGAAGCGGGCGGTACAGCTTTGGGGACCAGAGAAAACCTTCCCAGGCCGCCTTGGCCTCAACCGAACTCCGATCCCAGTCGAACAAAGGCAACAGGTGCGTTTCCGTCCAGGGACGGTCCACCCGGAACAGCGCGATGAGATGCGACGCCAGCAGCACGCGTCCGTGACGGAATCTCTCGCCGCCCTGGACGCGACTCTCGAAGTGACCAAGTGTTCGGTCGAATTGCTTTGCTTTGAACGACTCCTGCTCGATGTCGTCCTGCCGCTCGCCGACCCGCTCATACAGTTGTCGCACGAGGCCTTCGAACCCTGGCAATCCCGCAGGGTACGAAATGCCGGCCCCGTAGAAGAAGACAACCCTGCCTGCCTCATGGGCCTGCAGGAGCGCATCCGGAATGTCAGGGCCGTGGGCGACGAATTGCATGGTCAAGCGGTTGTCGAAAAACTCTCTCCAACGTGACCGGAAGCCGCTCTGCCTTGGCAGGGCGGATGTCCGCCGCCGTCATCGCGTTCTTGCGTGTTGGCCCGCCAGACATCCCTCCCCCCAGACTTACTCGTGGGCGCCGGGCCAGAGCCGAGCGAAGTCAAACGAAAGTTGGCGGTGATGCCGGATGGACAGCAGGTACACGATGGCGTTGGCCTCCAGGGCCGCGTAGAGCATCAGGTAGTCGCCATGCAGGTACTCACGCAGCGCGTCTGATGCGCCGGCCGGTAACTCTGTCAGCTGGGCTAGCGCCTCGGCAGACTGCGGCGGGTTGGCAAGATAGCGCCGGCCGATGCGCGGGAAGCGGCGCAGGTTGGGGATGACCGTGGCGCGCAACTCGGCCAGCAGAGTGTCAAAGGCAAAGGCTGCGTCGGCTTCCACCAAAAACGCCTCTAGAGCGCCCAGGCGTTCAAGGAAGCTCTCGGTCAGCTCGACCCGGTACTGCTTGTCAGCCACGCTTCTTGGCGGCGGGCTTGCCCGAGATGGCCGCACTGGCAGCCTTTGTGCGGGCCGCGCGGCGTTGCTGAAGTTTTCCGATGGCGCCATCCGCCTTGAAGGTGCGGCCGGCAGCGATGTCGGCCAGGCCGCGCTTGGCATCGTCGATCAGCAGCAGGTGGATGCGCTCGCGCTCCAGGCGGTGGTAGTAGTCCAGCCGGCCGGCGTCGATCAAAGCCACATAGCTCTCACCGTTCTTGGTGATGATCTTCTCGGCGCCGGCCTTCACCTGCTCGGCCAGCTCGGACAGTTTGGCGCGCGCCTGGGTGAACGGCACCACATCGCTGGCAGAGATGCTCATGACCGCCTTCTTTGTGAAGTTACAGAATAGTGTGCAGTTTAAGCACCTGGCGCTGCGCGGTGCAGCCACTTGGCTGAAACACCAAAAGCAAAACCCCGGTCAAGTCAATGCACTGGGGTTTGTCATGAGCCGTCCTGGGACAGCGTGGGTCGGAATCACATGTGCTCGATCATCACCTGCCCAAACCCCGAGCAAGAAACCTGCGTCGCACCTTCCATCAGCCGCGCAAAGTCATAAGTGACCCGCTTGCTGGCAATCGAGCGTTCCATCGACGCGATGATCAGGTCAGCGGCTTCGACCCAGCCCATGTGGCGCAGCATCATCTCAGCCGACAGGATCTCGGAGCCCGGGTTGACGTAGTCTTTGCCGGCGTACTTGGGCGCGGTGCCGTGGGTCGCTTCGAACATGGCGATCGAGTCCGACAGGTTGGCGCCCGGCGCGATGCCGATGCCACCCACTTGGGCTGCTAGCGCGTCCGACACGTAGTCGCCGTTCAGGTTCAACGTGGCAATCACCGAATACTCGGCCGGGCGCAACAGGATTTGCTGCAGGAAGGCGTCGGCGATGACGTCCTTGATCACGATGTCCTTGGCCGTCCTTGGGTTCTTGAACTTCATCCACGGGCCGCCGTCGATGAGTTCGGCGCCAAATTCACGCTGCGCCAGCGCATACGCCCAGTCGCGGAAGCCCCCTTCGGTGAACTTCATGATGTTGCCCTTGTGCACGATGGTCACGCTGGGCTTGTCGTTGTCAATGGCGTACTGGATGGCCTTGCGCACCAGGCGTTCGGTGCCTTCGCTGGACACCGGCTTGATGCCGATGCCGGACGTGTTGGGGAAGCGAATTTTCTTCACACCCATCTCGTCCTGCAAGAACTTGATGAGCTTCTTTGCCTTGTCGCTGCCGGACTCGAATTCGATGCCGGCGTAAATGTCTTCCGAGTTCTCGCGGAAGATCACCATGTGCGTCTTTTCGGGTTCCTTCACCGGGCTCGGAACACCCTTGAAGTACTGGATCGGGCGCAGGCACACATACAGATCAAGCTCTTGCCGCAGCGCCACGTTGAGCGAGCGGATGCCTCCGCCCACCGGCGTCGTCAGCGGGCCCTTGATCGACACCACGTAGTCGCGCACGGCATGCAGCGTTTCTTCGGGCAACCAGACATCGGGGCCGTAGATCTTGGTGGACTTTTCGCCCGCAAAGACCTCCATCCAGTGAATCTTGCGCTTGCCGCCGTAGCTCTTGGCCACTGCTGCGTCCACCACCTTCAGCATCACGGGGGTGATGTCCTGCCCGGTGCCGTCGCCTTCAATGTAGGGAATGATCGGCTGGTCGGGCACGGTGAGCGAGAAGTCCGCGTTGACGGTGATCTTCTGCCCCTGGGCGGGCACCTTGATGTGCTGGTACATGTGGCGGGTCTCCAAGGAACCGGCTGCGTCGGTCAAAGCGGTGCAGCATGAGGTGGGATAAGCAACGGATTCTAAGTCAGTGCATCTGTCAACCGGCTGACGCGCGACG
>JANNGN010000365.1:0-6858 GCA_031403895.1 Rubrivivax sp.
CGTTCGGGCTTGACGATGGCGCTCAGTTTGCCAAGCCGCGAGTCAGGCAGTTCAACCACGCCGACGTTGGGCTCGATGGTGCAGAAGGGGTAGTTCTCGGCCGCGATGCCGGCCTTGGTCAGGGCATTGAAGAGCGTGGACTTGCCGACGTTGGGCAGGCCGACGATGCCGCACTTGAGGCTCATTGATTTCTTTCGGGTCAGGGCAGGGGAGTCGCAAAAGGTCAGGGCGGGCGCAGAGTGATTTTCCTACACTGCGCCGATGAACACGCCCTTGCAGCTTCTTCAAGCCCACCAGAAAGACCTCGGCGGCGGTTTTGTGGTGCGCCGCCTGCTGCCCGCCGCGCAGCGCCAGGCGGTGGGGCCTTTCGTCTTCTTCGACCACTTCGGGCCCATCACGGCGGGGCCCGAGGACAACCACGACGTGCGCGCGCACCCGCACATCGGCCTGGCCACCGTGACCTATCTTTTTGAAGGCGCCATGGCGCACCGCGACAGCACCGGCGTCGTGCAGCGCATCGAGCCCGGCGCCATCAACTGGATGAGTGCCGGCCGCGGCATCGTGCATTCCGAGCGCACGCCGCAAGACCTGCGCGGCAAAGCGCGGCGCAACCACGGCCTGCAGCTGTGGGCCGCGCTGCCGGCGGCCGATGAAGAGATGGCGCCGTCCTTCGCGCACACGCCTGCCGCTGAATTGCCGCAGCTGGAACTGGGCGGTGCGGTGGTGCGTGTGCTGATCGGCAGCGCTTTCGGCGCCACGTCGCCGGTGGCGGTGCGCTCGCCCACGCTTTACCTCGACATCACGATGCAGCCTGGCGACGCCTTCCCGCTGCCGTTGGCCGCCGAGCGCGCGCTCTACGTGGTGGACGGTGCGGTGGAAATCGACGGTGTCACTGTCCCGCCATTCACGATGGTGCTGCTGGCGGCCGATGACGAGCCGCTGCTGTCGGCATCCGCAGCGTCGCGTGCGGTGCTGATTGGCGGCGAAGCGCTGGGCCAGCGCCACATCTGGTGGAACTTTGTCTCGTCCCGCAAAGAGCGCATCGTGCAGGCCGCCGACGACTGGGCGGCAGGGCGTTTTGCCAGCGTGCCGGGCGAGACGGAATTCATCCCGCTGCCCGAACGCCGGCCCTAGAACGGCCCTAGAGCTTCAGACTGGCGCGGGCCATCTGGCCCACCCGCAGCGTGTGTTCCAGCCCTTCAACCACGACGGCATTCATGCCGAAGGTGATGCCGCCCTGCATGCGCGCGTCGGCGCGAAAACTCGCCAGCGTGTCTGCGGGTTCGTGCGAGGTGGCAGCACTCAGCGGGTCCACGTTCGGGACCGTGCAGCGCACGCAGGGCTTGACCAGGCGCAGCCGCACATCCCCTTGCGCGGTGCTGATGACGAGCTCGTACACATGGTCTTCGTCAAAGGCCTGCAGGCCGGTCAACACCAGATTGGGCCGAAAGCGCTGCATCGTCACCGGCGCCGCGGTGCGTGCGGCGAGCCGGGTGTTCAGGTCTTCGAGCGACGCGCTGTTGCACACCAGCAGCGGGAAGCCGTCGGCAAAAGCGTTTTCGGCTGCGATGTCGCCCGCCCATTCGGGGCTGGACAGGCGCTGCTGTTCGGGGTCGAAGCGCACCAGGCGCAGTTTCTGGCCCAGGAAATCGCTGAACCACTGCGCCGCCAGCGCGCCCATGTCGTAGGCCTTGACGATGTCGTCCCACACGCGCACGCGGGTCGGTGCTTCCACCGTGTCCAGCTTCAGGTGCAGCGCCAGCATGCCGGGCGCGCGCAGCATCAACTCACCCCCTTTGAACGCGGGCTGGATGAGCGCCATGCGCGGCAGTTCACGCTGCGTGAACATCTCGCCCTGCTCGTCCACCACCATCCAGGCGCGGTCGTATTCGAGGCCGGTTTCCACCAGCAAGGCCTCGTTCAACGCAATGGCGCCACACGACTTGATGGGGTGGACGTGCAGGGCGGCCACGGTGCAGGTCCATTCATTCACGGCGGGGCTCCAGGATCGAAGGGCCAGACAAAGCCCGGCCGGCGATTGTGCCCGGGGGTGCTCCCTACAATCGGCCGCATGCCTGTTCATGATGTCTTGGTGCGTGGTGCTGGCGCGGTGGGCCTGGCGGCCGCGCTGGCGCTGGCCCGCCAGGGTCTGCGGGTGGCGTTGTTGGGCGCCACCGCAACGCCAGCCGAAGACATTCGCGCCTATGCGCTGAACGCCGCATCGGTGCGACTGCTGTCGGCGCTGAAGGTCTGGGACGCCCTGCCCGCCGACGCACGCACGCCCGTACACGACATGCACATCGAAGGCGATGCACCCGGTGCAGCGCTGGACTTTTCGGCCTGGAGCCAGGGCCGTGCTGAATTGGCCTGGATCGTCGATGCGGCCGAGCTTGAACGCGCGCTGCAGGCGGCTGCGTCCTTCGCGCCGCACTTGGAGCGCGTCAGCACTGAAGTGCCGGCCACGCTGCAGGTGCTGGCCGAGGGCAAGGACTCGGCAGCGCGCGACCGCCTGGGGGTGCAGATGCAGCGCCATGCCTACGGCCACCGCGCCATCGCCGCGCGGCTGCTGTCAAGCCAGGCCCATGCAGGCCTGGCACGGCAGTGGTTTCGCCACCCCGACGTGCTGGCCTTGTTGCCGCTGGACCGGCCCCAGGCAGGGCACGGTTTCGGCCTGGTGTGGTCGGTGCCGGATGCACGCGCCGACGCGTTGATGGCGCTGCCAGAGCGCGCGTTCATTGACGCGTTGATGGACGCCACTGCGGGCGCCGCAGGTGCGCTTGAACTGGCCAGCGGTCGCGCGCAGTGGCCTTTGTCAGTGGGCCAGGCCGACGCCGTGCATGGCCCGGGCTGGGTGCTGGTGGGCGATGCGGCCCACGTCGTGCATCCACTCGCTGGCCAGGGCCTGAACCTGGGGCTGGCGGATGTGGCGGTGCTGACAGACGAAATCGCGGCGCGCGAACCATGGCGCTCACTGGGCGATGTGAAAATCGGTGCGCGCTATGCCCGCCGCCGCAGCAGCACCACCTGGGCCATGGCGCAGGTGACCGACGGGCTCTTGCATCTCTTTGCGCACCCTGCGCCGCTGGCCAGGGAACTTCGCAACCGCGGCCTTAGTCTGCTCAACCGGCTGCCGCCGATCAAGCGCCTGCTCATCGGCCGCGCGCTCGGCGGTTGAATTCCCTTCAAGGATCTGTCCATGTCATGTTCTTCGCGGCTGCTGCCGATGTTTGTGCTGTCTCTCGCTGTGCTGTGTGCCTCGGCGGGCGCGCAGGAGGCCGTGATCCGCAAGACGCTGCCCGAGCGGCTGCCGCAACTGCCGAAGATCGACGAGGTCAACCGCACGCCGATTCCGGGCCTGTGGGAAGTGCGCTACGGCGGCAGCGAAATCCTGTACAGCGACGACAAGGGCGAGCACATCTTCGTCAATGGCTCGCTCGTCGAAACCAGGACGCGCACCGACCTCACCGAAGCGCGCATTGAAAAGCTGCTCGCCGTGAGCTGGGACAAGCTGCCGATGAAGGACGCGGTGGTCATCCGCCAGGGCACGGGCGCGCGCAAGCTGGCCGTCTTCGCCGACCCCAACTGCGGCTACTGCAAGCGCTTTGAGCGCGACCTGGCCGGCATCAAGGACCTCACGGTTTACACCTTCCTGATCCCCATCCTGGGGCCGGACTCCACCACCAAGTCGCGCGACATCTGGTGCGCCAAGGACCCGGCCAAGGTCTGGCGCGCGTGGATGCTGGACGGTGTTGCGCCGCCCAGCGCGGCCAAGGGCTGCGACACGGCGGCGGTGGAGCGCAACCTGGCGTTCTCGCGCGCCAACCGCATCAACGGCACGCCAGCGGTGTTCTTCGAAGACGGCACGCGCAAGCCGGGCGCCATCCCCGCCGAGATGATCGAAAAATTGCTGCTTGCCGCAGCCAAGAAGTAGGCCAGGATGCGGCCAGGGTCAGCCAGGCTGGCCTTGACCGATGAGCGCGGCGGCATGCGCTGCGCCACCGGACAATCGCGGCATGAGCATCCCGACGGCACCCGCTTCCATGCCCCCTTCCAGCCCCGTTTCCAGCCCCGCTCCCAGCGTGGCTTCCAGCCCCGACACCACCGCCCTGCGCCTGGGCTACGCCGGGCTGCTGCCTTTTGTGCTGGGCGCGCTGCTGATGTGGGCCGTGCGCGCCGATGTGCAGGCTTACGTGGCGCTGGCGCTGTCGGCCTACGCGGCGCTGGTGCTGAGCTTTCTGGGGGGCATCCACTGGGGGCTGGCAATGCGCCAGCCACACGCTGCGCGGACCGGCCTGGTGTGGGGTGTGGTGCCCTCGCTGGTGGCCTGGCCCGCCGCCTTGATGCCGCCCGATGCCGGGCTCGTGATCCTGGGTGCGATGCTGGTCGTGACCTATGCAGTGGACCGCCGGCTCTACCCGGCGCATGGCGTGGCAGCCTGGTTGACGCTGCGCTTCAGGCTCAGTGCGGTGGCGGCACTGAGCTGTTTCATTGGCGCTGCGGGTAGCTGAAGTGAAAACGGCCTGGCGGCCACGCCGCCTGCGCCTGGCGCTGCTGGCCGTGGTGGTGGGCAGTGCGCACCTGTGGCTTGCCGACCAGCACCTGCCCGCGCGCCTGGGCGACGGCGCGGCCGACGTGCCGCTGCGCCGCATCGACGTGAGCTTCGTGCGCGAACTGGCGCCCGCAGCGCCTGCGCCTGCCGCAGCCGCTGCACGCAAGGCACTGCGGCGGGCTGCTGCGGTGCTGCCGGCTGCTTCCGCCCCAGACACAGCCCCTGACGACGTGCGCGAGGTCGTGCAGCCGTTGCCAGATCCTTTGCAACCCCCGCTACAACCCCCGCTGGCAAGCGTCGAATCGCTGCCGCCCGTGCCCGAGCCTGCCGCCCTGGCCGATCAAGCCGTGGCGGCCGCTGCCAGCGCGGCAACGTCGGCTGCTGCGCCGGCCTTCGACTGGCCGCCGTCCACGCGCCTGAGCTACACCCTGACCGGCGACTACCGCGGCCCGGTGCAGGGCCAGGCGCAAGTGGAGTGGCTGCGTTCAGGCAGCCGCTACCAGGTGCAGCTGGACCTGAGCGTGGGCCCGTCCTTCGCCCCGCTGCTCAGCCGCCGCATCACCAGCGAAGGCGAGATCACCGACAGCGGCCTGCAGCCGCGCCGCTACGACGAAGAAACCAAGGTCGCGCTGCGCGAGCCACGGCGGCTGACGATCTGGCTCGACGCCGACCGCGTGCGCCTGCCCGCAGGCAGCGAACTGCCGCGGCCCGACGGCGTGCAGGACAGCGCGAGCCAGTTCGTACAGATGACCTGGCTCTTCACGACCCAGCCCGAGCGTCTGCGCGCCGGCCAGACGGTGAGCTTTCCGCTGGCGCTGCCGCGTCGCGTGGAGCCCTGGTTCTACGAGGTGCTGGAAACTGAAACGCTGCTCACGCCCGCCGGCCCGGTGCAGGCGGTACACGTCAAGCCGAGGCGCGACGCACGCCAGGGTGGCGACCTGACGGCCGAGTTCTGGGTCGCGCCGAGCCTGCAGTACCTGCCGGTGCGAATCGTCATCCGGCAGGACGCGCAGTCCTTTGTGGACTTGCTGATCGAACGCCTGCCGCAGCAGGCCGAGCCAGGGCGCTGAGCTGCTGCGCGGTCGCTGAGCAGCTATTGCGCGGGCGCTGAGGCTGGCTGGCGCAGGCGCCATGCCGGCGCCACACGGCGCGGCCTCAGAGCATCGGCATCCGGGTTGCAAAGGCGTCGGCTGCGGTCCTGCCGCGTGCGGCCGCAACCAGATGCACCGCCTGGCTGACCAGCGGCTTGAGATCTTCAGCGCTGCGCGACTTTTCGATGCGTGTTGCCAGTGACGCAGCGCTGGGTCCGAGCTGTTCGTGCAGTGCGCGCACCACCTGGCGGCGCAGGTCAGCCAGGTCGATGGCGGGCCTGGGGACGGCGGCGGGTGCGGGTGCGGGTGCGGATGCGGGTGGAAGAGCAGGTGCAGGTGCGGATGCACCTGCGGGGGCAGGTGCAGGTGCGGGTGTGACCGCAAACGACGCAGCCGGGGCCGCCACGCCAACTGTTTCACCCACTGCTTCGATGAAGCCCTGCTCGGCCAGCGCCTGCCAGGTCTCGTCGGTGTGCAGGGTCACCAGCAGCTTCAGGTCGTCAACGTCGCGTTTGCCGTTGACCAGAATCAAGCAGCTGCGCATGCGCGGCACCAGACGGTTGGCCCGGGTCTCGATTTCTGCCAAGCCCTTGGCGGTTTTGCGAAAGATGATGGGCATGCGGGGTGCGGGTTGCGGCCAGCAACGCATTCGCTCGCGGGCGGACCAGGCGTCACGGGAAAGTGCGGCAGCTTACCCCGTATGAAAGTCAATCCGTCTGCAGAAGAGCCCCCCGGAATGAGCGTCTTATAGTGCCGACAAAGCACCGCCAAACCACCGCCAAACCACTGGAGACCTTGATGACCGAAGCCTTGATCCTGACTGAAGTGCGCGGTGACGGCGAGCGCCGCACCGGCCTCATCACGCTGCACCGCCCGAAGCAGCTCAACGCGCTGAACGACGCGCTGATGGACCAGCTGGGTGCCGCGTTGCTGGCCTTTGACCGCGACGGGGCAATCGGCTGCATCGTCATCACGGGCAGCGAAAAAGCCTTCGCGGCGGGGGCCGACATCTCGGCCATGGCGCAAAAGAGCTTCATCGAGGCCTACCAGGGCGACTTCATCACGCGCAACTGGGAAACCATCCGCCAGGTGCGCAAACCGGTGATCGCCGCGGTGGCTGGCTTTGCGCTCGGCGGTGGCTGCGAACTGGCGATGATGTGCGACTTCATCATCGCCGCCGACACGGCGCGCTTCGGCCAGCCCGAGATCAAGCTCGGC
>JANNGN010000366.1:0-2197 GCA_031403895.1 Rubrivivax sp.
TACATGATGGTGGCCAGCTCGTCGGCGTCGCGCAGCGGGTTGCCCTTGAGCGGCGGGGTCTTGGCGACGATGGCGTCCCAACCCGGGTAGTTCTTGGCCGCGTCGGCCGGTGCCAGCGGCAGGCTGATGCAGGCCAGGCCCGTCGGCACGCCGGGCTTCATGCCGTCCCAGCCGTCGAGCTTGCCGACGAACAGCAGCTTCGCGTCGCTGTGCGAAAGGATCTGGCCAATCGTGCCGGCGGCGAGCGTGGGGTACAGCGGCACCGAGACAAAACCGCCGAGCCAGATGGCGAAGTCGGCCATCAGCCAATGCGCCGTGTTCTTGGCCAGCAGCGCCACCTTGTCGCCCGGCTTCAGGCCCTGGCTCTGCAGGTGTGCAGCCATGCGGCGCGACTGGTCCAGCACCTGGCGCCAGGTGTAGGTGGCGACCTGCCCACCACCCAGTGGCTGCGTGAAAACCACGCGCTCGGGCGCGGTGCTTTCCCAGTGGTACAGGCGTTGCAGCGCCAGTGCGTCCGCAGAAACGATTGATGCCATGGAGTTTCCTCGCCCACTGTGGGTGGTTGTTAAGACAAGGATGGCAGGGTAACCAAGGCCAGGCCCCACTGACAGACGGGCTTTCCTCAGGCGGGGTCAGAACCCCGGCTTGGCTTGGCGCTCTGTCGCCGCCCTCAGCGGCCGCTATCGGCCGCGTTGTCCTGCTCTTCGCGCACCTGGCGCAGGGCGCGCAGCACGAGCATGGGCTCCAGGTCGGCCTGCGGCGCGACCACGAGCACGCGCTCATCCAGCATTTCGGGCGCGGTTTCCAGAGTGTGCGCCAGCACCGACAGCGCGCACACCGAGCGCCTGGCTGGCAGCCCCTGCAACACCTGCGTGGCCTGTGCCTCGACGTGGTGGCGCACGCTGGACACGGCCATCGCGCCCAGGCCCCAGCTTTCGCACAGCGCGGCACCCAGCTTGTCATGGCTGACGCCAAAACCGGCCTGTTCCAGCAGCACCAGTTCGGGGTCGCCGGGCGCGGCGCGCAGCATGGCGCGGTAGTGGTCGGGCGCGTGGCGGAACAACACCGCCTTGCCGCACTCTTCAAAAAGCCCGGCCGAATGCGCGGCCCAGGCGTCCAGCGACAAGCGCTGCGCCAGCCGGCCCATCAGCATGCCGCGCCACCCGGCGCGCTTCCAGATCGGCTCCAGCTCGGGCGTGGGCGGAAAGGCGGCGCGCAGCCCCATCTCGAAAGTGATGGCCGCCACCTCGCGCATGCCCAGGTAGGTGATGGCCTGGTGCGCGCTTTGCACGCGCCCCTTCAAGCCGTAGAGCGATGAGTTCACGGCCTTCATCACGGCCGAGGCGAGTGCCATGTCGCGCTCGATCAATGCCGACGCCGCCGCCAGGTTGATGTCGTCTTCGGCCAACAGCAACGACAGTTCCACCAGCGCTTGTGGCTGTGAAGGGATGTCGATGTCGAGTTGGCGCAATTCAAGGTTGACGGACATGGCGGGCGTTCAGTGACCAGGGTGATCGCCATGGTAGGCAGCACGGCGATGCGCCAGCGGCCGGAAACGATGCCGGTTTGCTGCCTTGTTGTGCTTGGCAGCGGCCGCACAAAAGGTGCAGCAGGCGGCAGACAATCTGGGTCGGGACTTCATGCCCCTCTGACGCAGCCGGACACCGCACCCTCCATGGCCACTGAACCCACCGCCTCGCCCTCGCAGTACATCCGGGACCACATCCGCACCGTGCCCGACTGGCCGGCGAGCGGTGTGATGTTCCGCGACATCACGCCGCTGCTGGCCAACCCGCGTGTCTTTCGCGTGCTGATCGACCAGTTCGTGCACCGCTACTTCGACATCCGGCCCGCCGTCATTGCGGGCCTTGACGCACGCGGTTTCATCATCGGCAGCGTGCTGGCCTATGAACTCGGCGTGGGTTTTGTGCCCATCCGCAAGAAAGGCAAGCTGCCCTTCACGACGGTCGAAGAGACCTACGAGCTGGAGTACGGCAGCGCCACGGTGGAGATGCACACCGACGCCGTCAAAGCCGGCGACCGCGTGCTGCTGATCGACGACCTCATCGCCACCGGCGGCACCATGATGGCGGGCAAGAAACTGCTGGAGCGCCTGGGTGCGGTGGTGATCGAAGGCGCCGCGATCGTCGATCTGCCCGAACTGCAAGGCTCAGCTCGGCTGCGCGCAGCGGGCCTG
>JANNGN010000367.1:0-7688 GCA_031403895.1 Rubrivivax sp.
GTGGTGCTGGTGGGCAACAAGGCAGGCCGCAGTTACGGCGCCGGTGAACCCAGCACGCGGCCAGTGGCGGCGGCTCTGGCCAATGCTCTCTTTGACGCCACCGGGCGCCGATTGCGGCGTGTGCCCTTCACGCCAGAACGCCTGCTGGCCGCGATGCAGGCGCCTGTCACCCGCGCCTGAGCTATCACCCTCGCCTGGACCGTCTGCCTCTCATGACTGAACTCTCTCGCCGCCAGACCTTGCTGCTCACCTTGGCCGCCATCGTCCCGGGCGCCACGCGTGCGCAAGCCGACTACCCGAACAAGCCGATCCGCCTCATCGTGCCCTATGCACCTGGCGGCAGTTCCGACACCCTCGGCCGGCTTATCGCCCGCCATCTGCAAGAGGTCTTCAAGCAGACCGTGGTGGTCGAGAACAAGGCCGGTGCGGGTGGCGCCATCGGCTCGCGCGAAGTGGCCAAGGCCGCGCCCGACGGCTACACGCTGGTGGTGTCGGGCATCGGTTCGCACGTCATCGCGCCGGTGGAGGCGCCGAACAGCTTCGACCCGATGAAGGACTTCAGCCACATCGCGCTGCTCGCCGGCCCGCCGCTCGGAATGGTGGTGAATGCCGAGCAGCCGATCAAGGACGTGAAGGGCTTCATCGCCCATGTGCAGTCGCGCCCCACGGGCTTGAGCTGGGGCTCGCCAGGGCAGGGTACACACGGGCACCTAACGGGCGAACTGTTCGCCAGAGCGAACAAGCTGAACATGGTTCACATCAGCTACAAAGGCGCCGGCCCGGCGGTGGCGGACCTGCTGGGCAACCAGATTCCGGCCGCGTTCATGACCCTCAGCTCGTCCAACGCGCATGTGGACACTGGCCGCCTGCGCCTGTTGGCCGTGTCTTCAGGCAAACGCGTGGCGGCCTACCCGAACGTGCCGACGCTGGCCGAACTGGGCTACCCGATGCTGACTGGCACGACCTGGTTTTCAGTCTCGGGCCCGGCCGGCATGCAGCCTGCGGTGGTGGACCGGCTGAACGCCGAGATTCGCCGGGGCCTGCAGACGCCGGCACTGGCCAAGGCACTGGCGGCTGAGAGCATGGAAACAGCGGACCTGGACGCGGCGACTTTCACCGCCTTCATGGCGTCGGAGATCGCACGCTGGACGCCGGCCGTGAAGTCGCTGGCTGCAGTGCAGAAGTAAGCGCCGAAGTGGGCCGAAGCAGCGTCGGCTGCCGGCTCGGTGTCAGACCTCGATCGCCACCGCGCCGTCCGCATCCACCACTGTGCGGTAGGTCTTGAGCGGAATCATGCAGGGCGGCGTCACCACCGCGCCGGTGCGGATGTTGAAGGCGCCGTTGTGGAAGTCGCATTCCACCACTTCGCCTTCGATGCACCCTTCAGACAGCGAACCGGGCCCGTGCGTGCAGGCGTCGTCGGTGACGAAAAATTCGCCGTCGATGTTGAACACCGCCAGCGTCAGTGCACCCTTTTCGATGCGGATCGCGTGGCCCACCTGCACCTCGTTGCGCCGGCACAGGTGGATGCGTTCGCAGGCTCCGGTCATACCCATGTCTCCCATTGACAATCGATGAGACGCGATGATATCGTCGTTTTGAATGAAGGAACACTGTTCCTTCATGTTGAACGGAGACAAAACTCCGTTCGCCCACCCGTGGGCTGAGCAGGAGTCCACCGTGCTGAAAAAAGAACAGAACGACCTGGTCACGCAGACCGGCCCCGGCACGCCGATGGGCGAGATGTTCCGCCGCTACTGGCTGCCGGCGCTCTTGAGTGAAGAGCTGCCCGAACCCGACTGCCCGCCCGTGCGCCTGCAACTGCTGTCTGAAAAGCTGATCTGCTTTCGCGACACGCAGGGCCGCCTGGGCGCCATCGACGAGTTCTGCGCCCACCGCGGCGTCTCGCTGTGGTTTGGCCGGGTCGAAGAAAACGGCCTGCGCTGTCCGTACCACGGCTGGAAGTACGACGTCACGGGCCAGTGCACCGAAGTGCCTTCCGAGCCCGTAGAAAGCGGCTACTGCGAGCGCATCAAGCTGAAGAGCTACACGCTCGTCGAGCGCGGCGGCGTGGTCTGGATCTACATGGGCCCGCCGGAGTTGAAGCCGCCGCTGCCGGAATGGGAATTTGCCACCGTGCCGCCGAGCCAGAGCGACACCAGCAAGCGGCTGCAGGAATGCAACTGGCTGCAGGCGCTGGAAGGCGGCATCGACAGCAGCCATGTGTCGTTCCTGCACAGCGGCGCGCTGAATCGCGACCCGCTGTTCAAGGGTGCCAAGGGCAACCAGTACAACCAGAACGACAAGCGCCCGGTTTTCGACGTGGTGCCGGCTGACGGCGGCCTCTTCGTGGGTGCGCGGCGCAACGCCGAAGACGGGCAGTACTACTGGCGCATCACGCCCTGGATCATGCCCTGCTTCACGATGGTGCCGCCGCGTGGCGACCACCCGCTGCACGGCCACTTCTGGGTGCCCATCGACGACCACCACAACTGGGCCTGGAGCTTCGACTACCACCCCACGCGCGCGCTGAAGCCTGAAGAAGTGCAGGCCATGAACGACGGCCACGGCATCCACGTCAGATACGTGCCGGGCACCTACATCCCGCTGCAGAACAAGCGCAACGACTACCTGATGGACCGCAAGGCGCAGAAGGCCGGCATCAGCTACAGCGGCATCGAAGGCATTGCGATGCAGGACGCGTCGCTGCAAGAGAGCATGGGCTGGGTGCAGGACCGCACGCGCGAGAACCTGGTGGGCACCGACAACGGCATCATCATGATGCGCAACCGGCTGATGAAGGCCGCCAAGGCGCTGGCCGAAAAAGGCGAGACACCGCCCGGCATCGCGCCCGAGCATCAACGCGTGCGCTCGGCCGCCGTGCTGCTGCCGCAGGACACGCCGTTCAAAGAAGCCGCGCGTGAGGCGCTGCGCGCCGAGCCCGGCAAACCGCACGCGTCGGTTTAGATGCTGCAACGCCTGTGCCGCCGCCACTGTCACCGCCAAGACCGCGCCGATTGCAGCGATGTTCGGCACCTTCTTGCCCGCCACGCCAGCGCAGACAGCAGCCTTCGAAAGCGTGCAAACCTGGGTGCGCCAACGCTTCAGCCTGGCACCCGACAACGCCGTGCTGGTGAGCGAAGTGGTGTGTGTGCTGCCTGGCTGCCCGCCGCTGGAAACGGTCATCGCCTTCTGGACCGGCAACGCCGTGCGCCACCACCACAAGGTCTTCAAACCCGTGCAGCAGGTTGTGCTTGATGACCTGCCGCCGTACTGGATGAAAGACGCGCTTGCGGTGCCGCCAGACTGGGCCTGCGACTGCTGCTGAAGCTCAACCCAACAAGACCACGCGCATGGCCACCGTCAAGCTCAAGACCGTCACCCGCACCCAGGGCAACAACCTGGCGCTGAAGGACGGCAGCGTGCGCCTGACCGACTTCGAGCTCCAGTTCGAGGAAGTCCCGGTGCTGATCGACGCCTTCCGCCGCATGGTGCGCGGCCTGGAGTACGACGTGTGCGAGATGGCGCTCACCACCTACGTCTGCGCACGCGCGCACGGCGTGCGTTTCACGGCGCTGCCGATCTTCCTGGTGCGGGCCTTTCACCATGGCGCCATCGTCGTCAACACCGACCTCGGCATCAAACATCCGAAGGACCTCGAGGGCCGGCGTGTCGGCGTCAACCGCGGCTGGACCGTCACCACCGGCCTGTGGGCGCGTTGCATCCTGCAGCACCAGTACGGCGTTGACCTGCGCAAGATCAGCTGGGTGCTGTCGGGCGATGAACACGTGGCCGAATACCGCCCACCGGCCTATGTTCAGTCGATCGAAAAAGGCCGCCAGATGGCCGACATGGTGGTCTCCGGTG
This sequence comes from Rubrivivax sp., assembly GCA_031403895.1. Classification (GTDB taxonomy): domain Bacteria; phylum Pseudomonadota; class Gammaproteobacteria; order Burkholderiales; family Burkholderiaceae_C; genus Rubrivivax. Next base: position 3,868 of record JANNGN010000367.1, read on the forward strand.
AACTGGCCGGTGCCATCGGCGTCGAGATCAACGCGCCCAACGTCAAGCCGCTGATCCCGCTGGCCACGCAGGCCGGGCTGGATGCGCTGCGCACACGCGGGCATTACCCGATCAACCACCTCATCGTCGTCAAGGACGATGTGCTGCGGGCGCAGCCCCAACTCGCGCCCGCGCTCTTCGAAGCCTTTGCCGAGAGCAAGCGCCTCTACGTGGCGCGGCTGCGCGCCGGCACCATCGACAAGCCGACCCCGGCGGACGACACCCACCGCAGCGTGCTGGAAGTCACCGGCGCCGACCCGCTGCCCTACGGCATCGAGCCCAACCGGCAGATGCTGCAGCTTGCGCTGGCGGCGGCGGTGGAGCAGGGCATCGTCGAGCGCGCGCCCACGCTCGAAGCGCTGTTCCCGCACAGCACCCACCACCTTGCGGCCTGACGCTGCGCACCGGAATCTTCCATGGCCAGCCAAGTCACCGTGCCCGCCCTGCAGCAGATGAAGCGCGAGGGCCAGAAGATCGTCGGCGTGGTGGCCTGGGACTGGCAGATGGCGCAAGTGGTGGACCGCGCGGGCGTGGACATCGTGTCGGTGGGCGACACCGTCGGCATCAACCTCTGGGGCCACGCCAACCCGCTGCAAGTGACGATGGACGAGATGCTCATCGTCGCCAAGGCCGTGCGCCGCGGCGTCAAGCGTGCGCTCGTCAGCGTGGACTTTCCGTATGGCCCGTTGCAAGAGGGGCCCGAGGCCGCGCTGCGCGCCGCCATCCGCTTCGTCAAGGAAGCCGGCGTGGACATGGTCAAGCTCGACGGCGCGGCCGAATACCCTGAAGCCGTGGCAGCCATCGCGCGCGCCGGCATCCCCGTCTTTGCGCAGTTCGGTATCACGCCGCATACCGCGCTCAAACACGGCGTGGACTACAAGAGCACGCTCCTGCCCGGCGTGCAGTTGCCCGCTTCACTCGCCGCGCAGATGGTGCAGGACGCGCAGCGGCTGGAAGCAGCCGGTGCGTCGCTGCTCGACTTCACGCACTCCGGCCCGGTCGCCGGGCCGGCGGTGGTGGCTGCGGTGAGCATTCCCGTCATCGGCGGACTGGGTGGCGGGCCCTGGCTCGACGGTCGCATGCGGATGGTCAACGCGGCGATTGGCTACGCGGCGGCCAGCCTCGACAACCCGCCGGACACCTATGCCTTTGTCGCGCAGACAGCCTTCGACGCCATCCGCGAGCTGGTGGACGATGTGCGCGCCGGGCGGCAGATCAAAGGCGGCATAGCCGTCAAAGTGAGCTGACTATGGCCCACGTCACGATTGACGGCATCGGCACGCGCTACGAGGTGCAGGGCAGCGGGCCGCCGCTGTTGATGTTCTCGCCCGGTGGCTTTGACGCGACGCTGGAAAAGTGGTCCACGCTTGGCGTCTATGCCAAGACAAAGCTGATGGCGACGCTGCTGGCGAACTTCAGCTGCATTTTTTTCGACCGCCGCGAAACCGGCCAGTCGGGCGGGCGCATCGAGCGCATCAGCTGGGCCCACTACGCGGCGCAGGGCCGGGGCTTGCTGGACCATCTGGGCATCGCGCGAGCACACCTGATGGGCGGCTGCATGGGTTGCGCGCCAGTGCTGGCATTCGCGGCCGCATATCCCACCCGCGTGGACCGCATGGTGCTGGTCTGGCCCGTCGGCGGCGCGCGCTACCGCATCAACGGGCAACTGCGCTTCGCCCAGCATCTGGCCTTTGTGCAGCAGGAAGGTCTGGCCGCAGTGCTGGCGCTGGCGCAGACTGGCAGCAAGAGCTTCAGTGAAGACCCGCGCGGCGGACCGTGGGTCAGCGTATTGCGGCGCGACGCTGCATTTGCCGCAGCCTTTGTGGCGATGGACGCCGAGCACTACAAGCTGGCGCTGACAGCCACCGCGCGTGCGCTGCTGGACCGCGACACCGCGCCCGGCGCTGAAGCGGAGGAGCTGATGCAACTGGACACGCCCGCGCTCATCGTGCCGGGCCGCGACGCATCGCACGCCACTTCGGCCGCGCGCTATCTGCAAGAGTGCCTGCCGCGCAGCGAGTACTGGGACATCGCGCCCGACGAGCAGACAGAGCACAACCTGCCGCAGCGCCTGCTGCAATTCCTGGCCGCCTGAGTGGCTGAGTGGCTGAGTGTTTGGAGCCGAGCATGAACAACGACATCCGCCGCGACTTCATTCGCATCGACGCCGCCACGGTGCAGGCCGCCACGGCCTACGCTGCATCGATCCTCGCTGACGTGGCTGGCCGTCGCGGCGGCCTGGACGGCCGCATCGCAGCGCTGTCACCCACCATGCGCGTCTGCGGTCCCGCCTTCACGGTTGAGGTGAGGCCGGGCGACAACCTGATGATCCACGCCGCCATGGCAATGGCCAAACCCGGCGACGTGCTGGTCATCGACGGCAAGGCCGACAGAAGCTGCGCGCTGATGGGCAGCATCATGCTGAATGCCTGCAAGAAACTGGGACTGGCCGGCGTGGTGCTGGACGCGTCGATCCGCGACACCGAAGAGTTGCGTGAACTCGGCTTCCCGGTGTGGGCTGTCGGCGCCAATCCCAACGGCCCGACCAAGTTTGTGCCCGGCCGCATCAACTGGCCGGTTAGCTGCGGCGGCGTCACCGTCAACCCGGGTGACCTGATTGTGGCTGACGCCGATGGCGTGGTGGTGGTCGAACGCGAGAAGGCGGCAATGTTGTTGCCCCTGGCAGCGGCCAAGGTGGCCGATGAACGCCAGCGCATCGCCGACATCACGAGCGGCAAGGCCATTCGCCCGAAGTGGCTCGAAGCCGCGCTGCAAGCCGCCGGCGTGCTCAAGCCTGGCCAGACAATCTGAAGCAAACGAGACAAGCCCATGGAACAAGTCCTCACCGCCATCAAGACCGGCGCCAACAAAATCGAGCTGCGCGAATTTCCGATGCCGGACATTCCCGAGGACGGCGCGCTCTTGAAGATGGAAGTTGCCGGCATCTGCGGCACCGACGTCAAGATGTACAAGCAGCCGCTGAGCGGCGGCCCGGTGATCATGGGCCACGAGAACATCGGCACCATCGCCAAAGCCGGGCGCCAGTTCAGTGAACGCAAGGGCTTCAAGGAAGGCGACCGCGTCTTCCTGGAGCACTACGTGGCCTGCGGCAGATGCGAGTGGTGCCACCTGGGCCAATACCGCCACTGCGAAGCCACCGACTGGCGCAGCAACCCCGACGGCATCCGCTACGGCTACACCTCGGCTGACCGAGCGCCGCACCTGTGGGGCGGCTTTGCGCAGTACGTCTATCTGCCGTGGAACAGCGTGCTGCACCATGTGCCGAACAACGTCACATCTGAACTGGCCGGCATCGTGACGCCGCTGGCGAACGGCATTGAGTGGGCACTGTTCGACTCCAAGGTCGGCTATGCCAGCACGGTGCTGATCCAGGGCCCGGGGCAGCAGGGGTTGAGCCAGGTGGTGGCGTGCAAGCAGGCTGGGGCCGACCTCATCATCGTCACCGGCACCACCAAGGACGCCAAGCGGCTTGAGATCGCGAAGAAGCTCGGGGCCGACTACACCATCGACGTGCAAACCGAGAACCCGCTCGAACGCATCCTGCAAATCACCGCCGGCAAAGGCGTGGATGTGGCGCTGGACTGCACGGCAGGTGCCGGCACGGCCGCCGTGCTGCTGGGCGTGGAAGCATTGAAGCGCAAGGCTGGCACGTTGCTGATCCAGGGCGAAATGAGCGACTTTCCCAATTTCCCGATCGGCAAGGTGACGGTCAAGTACATCACCATCAAGAGCGCGCGCGGCCACAGCTACAAGAGCTGCGA
>JANNGN010000368.1:0-2120 GCA_031403895.1 Rubrivivax sp.
ACCAGGGCGCGCAGCCACTCGACATCCGATCTGCCTGGCATGGCATGCAGGAAAGTCTGTTTCAGATCGACGAAGGCCTGCCGCGCTGCCATGCGCGCGCCCCGGTCGCCGGGCATCCCTGCACCCGGCAGGCCGGCGCCAGGGCTGAAATGTCGGGGGCTGACCTGTTGCATGCGGGTGTGGAGCGGTTGCGGGAAGGATGCGCGACGGGTGCGTGACGGGTGCGCGATGGCTGGGCGATTACAGCGACGCAAACTGCGAGCGTGGCGCCCGGGTCGGGAAGTGGCGGTTCAGCAGCAGCAGGCGCTGCTCGGCTTGCGCCTGGCTGTGCGTGACAGCCACCACGCGGTACAGCTCGGCGCGCACATGCCACAGCTCGCGAAGTGAGCGGGACTCGTGGATGCGCAGGCGAACGTGTTCGGCTTCTTCGGTGCTGATGTCGGCCACCGAGGCCATGAAATCGGTGCGCACGCCCGGCAGTCTGTTCAGCGGCGGCGCGGCGTCGCGGGGCGCGGGCGCCAGCAGCCAGAACATCAGCCGCTGCCACAGCGAGCCGGGTGCATGGCGCAGCGACGGCGGCTCGCATTGCACGCGAAAGGCGCTGGAGTCCATCAACGTCGAGCGTCGGCCCCAGCGGGCAAACATGGGCAGTGATCTGATCATGGGTGGTTATCGGGTTTGCTGCGGGCGTTCTTGAAGCTTGATCGTCGCGCAGCGGGCTTTGCGCAAAGGGTCGAGAAACAGGGCCTTGGCGCCGCAGTTCGTGGCCACTGCATCCACGCGCAACCCCGGATGGCGCGCGCCGGGCCACGCGCTAGGCTGGCGCTGGGCGAATCACAGGGTGCAGCGCAGATGAAGTGGCTCAGGCGCGGTTTGATGGGCGTGTTGCTGCTGGCGGGCGCAATGGCTGCGCTGCTGGCCGGCTACGGCTGGCTGACGTTGCCACGCACGCAAGGCGACTTGAGGCTGGCCGGCGTCGGCGCTGAAGTCCGCATCGAACGCGACGCGCACGGCATCCCCACCATCCTGGCCACGACCGCGTTGGACGCCTACTTCGGCCTCGGTGTGGCGCATGCCCAGGACCGCTTGTGGCAGATGGAAACGCACCGCCGCATCGGCGCCGGCCGGATGGCCGAGGTCTTCGGCGAGCCTGCACTCGACGCCGACCGCTTCTTGCGTGCGCTGGGCGTGCGCCGCGCGGCGGCGGAGCAGTGGCGCCAGTTGTCCGACGCGTCGCGCGCGGTGGTGCAGGCCTACACGAATGGCGTCAATGCCGTCATCGCTAGCGGATTGCGCGCGCGGCCGCCGGAGTTTCTGATCCTGGGTCTGCACCCCGAGCCCTGGCAGCCGGTGGACACGCTGGCCTGGGCCATCATGATGGCCTGGGACCTGGGCGGCAACTGGACCACCGAGTTGCTGCGCTTGCGCCTGGCCCTGCAGATGCCGGTGGCGCGCATCAATGAATTGTTGCCGCCCTACCCAGGCGAAGCGCCGCTGGTCACGGCCGACTACGCCGTGCTCTTGCGCAGCCTGAAGCTCGACGCCGGAACCCGCGCCACGGCGTGGCAACAACTGCCTGAAATCGCGCCGCCCTCGGGCGTGGAAGGCGTGGGCTCCAACAACTGGGTGCTGGCCGGCAGCCGCACCAGCAGCGGCAAGCCGCTGCTGGCGAACGACCCGCACCTGAAGCTGTCCGCACCCGCGCTGTGGTACTTCGCGCGGCTGCAGGCGCCGGGCTTGAAAGTGGCCGGCGCCACCATGCCCGGCATGCCGATCGTGGTGCTGGGCCAGAACGAGCACATCGCCTGGGGCTTCACGAACACCGGGCCCGATGTGCAAGACCTGTACATCGAGCAGCTCGACCCCGGCGACGCCACGCAATACCGCACGCCCGAAGGCTGGGCGCGCTTCGAAACGGTGGCCGAGACGATCAAGGTCAAGGGCCGGCCCGACGTGGCCATAGCCTGGCGCCGCACGCGCCACGGGCCGGTAATCTCTGACGCCGGCATCAGCGACGACGTGCTCGGCCCGAAGGCGCGCCCCACGCATGTGCTGGCCCTGCGCTGGACGGCGCTGGACGCCGACATCGACGGCGTGGCCACCAGCCTGGCTTTCCAGCA
>JANNGN010000369.1:0-2322 GCA_031403895.1 Rubrivivax sp.
GAAGTGGAAGGCACGGTCAGCAATGGCGTGCTCGTGGCGCGCGAGGTCGAGATCGAAGACCGACGCACACACGAGCAGCGCGTGCTGGAGTTGCGTGGTGAGATGAGCAACCTCAACACCGTCGCCAAGACCTTTGCCCTGCGTGGCGTGACAGTCTGGTACGGCGGTTCGGTTGAGTACAGCGACGGCACTGCAGCCACGCTGGCCAACAACAGGCGCGTGGAAGTCAAAGGCGTGCTCGGCAGCGACCGCACCCGACTGGAAGCGCGGAAGATCGAATTCAAGTAAACCCGGCCGCGTGAGCTGCGGGTCGGCCGCCACTGTGTGATCGTTACAGTGCGGCCGACCCGCCTTTGCAGATGAACCCCACCAACGCGTCATCCCCGCCCGACCAGGGCCCCGAGCAGCAAGCGCTGCACGAGGCCCTGGCTGGGCTCATGGCGTCAGTCGCCCGCCTGGGTGTGGCGCGCGGCCTGCCTTACGCTGCCGTGGAAGACATGCTGCGCCTGGCCTTTGTGCAAGCCGCCGCGCGCGCGCACCCTGGCTTGCCCGAGCACCGCAAGGTCAGCCGCATCAGCACCACCACCGGCCTGAACCGGCGTGAGGTGACGCGGCTGGTGAGCCAGCAGGAACGCGGTGCCGCGCCACGCAGCCGATCAGTGGCCAGCGAGGTATTCACGCACTGGCGCACTCAGCCGCCGTTCTGCGGTGCCGACGGCCAGCCACTGCCACTGCCGCGCCAGGGCCGGGCCCCCAGTTTCGAAACCCTGGCCCAAGCCGTGACGCGCGACGTTCACCCGCGCAGCCTGCTCGACGAACTGGTGCGCCTGGGCCTGGCCGGCTGGGATGAAGCCGCCGACTCGGTGACAGTGGCTCGCGAGGCCTTCGTGCCGCAGGGCGACAGCGTGCGCATGCTCGCTTTCCTGGGCGACAACGTGGGCGACCACCTGAGTGCCGCCATCGACAACGTGCTCTCCGACAACCGCATGCACTTCGAGCAGGCGGTGTTTGCGCAGGGCCTGTCGGCGGCATCGATCGACTCGGTGCGGCCTGCCGTGCGCGCGCAGTGGCAAGCGCTGTTGCAATCGCTCGTGCCGGCACTCGAAGCCCGCGTCGAGGCCGACGCCACCACCGTGCCCGCGCCGCAAGGCCGGCTGCGCGTGGGCCTTTACACCTACCACGAAGGCGCTGCGGCGCCGACGCCAGCACCGCCCACTGTGGCGGCGCGGGCGAAGCGAAAGAGCTGACATGAACTTCACCGACATCCTCCCCCGCCGCGCCTTGACGGGCCTGCGCGCCCTGCTGCTGGTGCTGAGCGCCGCTGCCGCGCTGGCCAGTTGCGGCGGTGGCGTGGGCAGCGGCGGCACCGGGTCGTTCGCGTCGGGGCCGATCACGGGATTCGGCTCGGTCATCGTCGGTGGCGTGCGCTTTGACGACAGCACGGCGAACGTCGAAGACGGTGAAGGCGGCCGCCGTTCGCGCGACGAATTGCGCCTGGGCATGACGGTGGAAATCGACAGCAGCGCCATCAGCACCGACGCCAGCGGGTCCAGCGCCAGCGCGCGCAGCATCCGTTTTGAGAGCGAACTGGCGGGGCTGGTGGGCGCGGTGGACGTGGCCGGCAGCAGCTTCGCCCTGCTCGGCCAGCGTGTGGCGGTGGATGCCAGCACGGTGTTCGACGAGCGCCTTGACGGTGGCCTGGCGACCTTGCGCGCAGCCCAGGCATTGGAGGTCTATGCCGTTTACGACCCCGCTGGCGCGCGCTACCGGGCCACCCGGATTGAACCCGCAGCGGCGGCGCTGGGCCTGCGCCTGCGCGGGCCGCTGGCGCAGGTGGACACGGCGGCGCAGACGCTGCGCATCGGCGGCACGGTTTACAGCTACGCAGGGGCCAGCGGCATCCCTGGCAACCTGGCGGCGGGCCAGTTTGTGCGTCTGCGCCTGGCGCTGGTGGTGCTGCCCACACCGCGCTGGGTGGTGCAGTCCTTTGGCACCGCGCTGCAGCCGCTGCCCGACGCGGATGGCGTGAAATTTGAAGGCCTCATCAGCGCGTTCACATCGGCCAGCGTGTTCAGCGTGGGTGGCCGGGCGGTGGATGCCAGTGGCGCCAGCTTCCCCGACGGCAGCACGGGGCTGGCCGTGGGCGTGCGGGTGGAAGTGGAAGGCCTGTTGCGTGCGGGCACCCTGCGCGCCAGCAAGGTAGAAATCGTCAGCGACGACGAGGTGCGCGACCGCGGCTTTGAACTCACTGGCGCCATCAGCGCTGTCAACCCGGCGCAGGCCACCATCGTGCTGCGCGGCGTGACGGTGAGCACGGCGCGC
>JANNGN010000370.1:0-2224 GCA_031403895.1 Rubrivivax sp.
GCACTCGTGAAAGTGTTCTGGCTCGACGGCCCGTTGCGTGTTTACACCCTCACGGGCGGCCAGCCGTCGGTGCAGTTGTACGGCGCGGCTGAAGACACACGCGGCATGGGCGACATCGCCTGGGCTTACACAGTGCTGGGCTTCGAGCACATCCTGGGCGGCATCGACCACTTGCTGTTTGTCATCGGGCTGCTGTTCCTGGTGGGCTTTCAGCGCCGGCTGGTGTGGACCATCACCGCCTTCACGGCGGCGCACAGCCTGACGCTGGCCAGTGCGGCGCTGGGTTGGCTGAGCTTGCGCGCGGCGCCGGTGGAAGCCTGCATCGCGCTGTCGATCGTGCTCGTGGCTGGGGAAGCGCTGCGCAACCGCGACACGCTGGCGCGCCGGCTGCCCGCGCTGGTGGCCTTCGTTTTCGGACTCGTGCATGGGCTCGGCTTTGCGGGCGCGCTGCAGGACATCGGCCTGCCGCAGCAGCATCTTGTGGCGGCGTTGCTCAGCTTCAACGTCGGCGTTGAAGCGGGCCAGCTGCTCGCCGTGGCGGTGGCCTGGGGCCTGGTGCAGATCGTGCAGCGCCAGCCCTGGGCGCCGCGCTTGAAGCTGCCGGTGCTGTATGCGATCGGCTCGCTGGCGGCTTACTGGTCGTGGCTGCGCATGGCGGCGATTGCGGCTATCGGGCTGTAGCGGCATCCAGATCGCGCAAGGCCTGCGCGGCTTCGGGCCGGGCTGGCTGGAGCAGGCTCAATTCGCCCAGCAGACCACGCGCCGCAGTGGCATCGCTGCGCCCCAGTGCCTTCGCCATGCGCAGCAGCGGGTCGTAGGCCGGACGAAAGTCGGGGCTGATTCGCAGCATCGACAGCAGCGGTTCACGCACCTGCGCCAGCATGGCCCGCACATCCGCCGACGGGCGCACGTGGCGGCCGGCTTCGATGAAGCGGTTCCTGGCCGTGCGGTACGCGGCCAGGCGGGCCGGCGCGGCGGCGTCGCCTTCGGGTTCGATGAGCTCACCCGGCGCGACGCTGAACTGCTGCAGCAGCGCCCACAAACGGTCGCGCGGCAGCGAGTCCGGGGCGTAGGTGATGCGCGGTGCGCGGTAGCTGACGACGGGATGGTCGTCGGTGTTCAGCGGCGCCGTGCCCGCAAAGGCTGCCAGCGCCTGTGGGCCAGCAACAAAGCCGCCCAGCAGCGCCCATTCGTCAGCGATGCCGAAGTCGGCCAGATGCAGTGGCCCTGCCGCACGCGCCAGCCGGTTGCGCAGCAGGCGCAGGTCGAAGCGCCCGCCGCCCGAGCGCGCCACCAGCCCCAGCACAGGCGTGTCCAGGCTGTTCGTCGCCAGCAGCGCTGCTGCATCGGGATAGACCGCGACGAAGGACTGCACGATGCTGCGCAGTGTGTCGAGGTCAAGCTGATGCAGCGGCAGCCACTGGCAGAACAGGCCGCTGGCGGACAGGCGGGCGCGCACGGCCTGGAAGTGTTCGACCGTGTAGAGCGATCCGGAGCCGCTGCGCGCCGGGTGGAAGTTGTCGGACACGATCAGGTCGTAGGGCGTGCCGGCGCTGCGCACATAACGCCGCGCGTCAGCGGCCACGGCTTGCAGGCGCGGGTTGGAAAGGCCGCCGCTGAAGCTGGGCGTGAAAAACGCTGAAGCCGCGATCACCTCGGGCAGCAACTCGGCCACGTCGATGTGCAGCGTGGTCTCCTCGGCCGCCGCCGACGCCGTCACACCGGTGCCCAGGCCCAGGAACAGCGCGCGCTGCGGCGCCGGGTGCAGCAGCAGCGGCAGCAGGGCCTGGCGTGCGTCGGCCAGCTTGCTCGCGCTGCTGCCTTCCTGCTGGCGGTTGTTGATGCGCAGGCGCGCCACGCCGTCGGCGTCTTCCACCACGCTGACGGCGGCCATGGCACCTTCGGCGTAGCCCAGGATGCGTCCGCCTTGCGGCACATCGACAAAGACCAGAGGCGGCGCCAAGACCGCAGTGGCCAAACCTGCAGCGGCTGCAATCCAGACTGCGGGCCTGAACACAGCGCGCCGCGACAACAGCGCCAGGTAGCCGGCGACCACCAGCAACAGCGCCACCTTGGCCCCCCACGCCGGAGCGACCAGCACACCCCACAGCAGCGGCGCGGCAGCCGCGCCCAGCGTGTTGATGCCCAGCGCGGCGCCAAAGCCAATGCCGGCGGCGCGCGCCGTGCTGCACAAGTGGCTGAAGAGTGCGCCCATCACCACGGT
>JANNGN010000371.1:0-1651 GCA_031403895.1 Rubrivivax sp.
TTGGCCGGGTCCGGCACCTCGTCGATGCTGCCGACCCAGCCGCCGGTGCCGGCGGCAGCGTCAAACACCGCCACATTGCCCTGGCCCAGGTAGGGCACGAAGTACTCCACCGGCGTGGCCGCCGCAGTGGCGCTGAACAACGGTGTCAGCAGCGCGGCGCAGAAGAGTGGCGACATCAGCGCGCGGCGCGCCAGGGTGAGCAGAGGTGTCATGCAGGGCTCCAGGTGGTGGGCAAGGGGATGGGTGCGGGGTCCGACATGGGCCGTACGTCGCGCCCCGGCCGTTGGATGCATAGCCCTGACGGAGAGTATGGCAATCAGCGCGCACATCCAGTGGCGTGCCGGCTGCGTAGAGAACGCTGCCGGCCCAGGACCTCCAGGTGCCGACTCCCCACGCACCCACCTTTCCACCCCAGGAGCAGACACATGATCCACTCGAATTCCCGCAGCGCCAAATCGCAGGCACGGCTGGCACGGCTGTCACGACTGGCCCCGCTGGCAGCCGCTGCGCTGATGGCAGTCGCCGGCCTCGCAGTCGCATCAAGCCACCGCGAAGCGCCATTCATCACCACCAGCCCGAAGGTGGACGGCACTGACTTCTACATGTTTAACAGCTACGAGAGCGGCCGCAGCGCCTATGTCACGCTGATCGCCAACTACCAGCCGCTTCAAGCCCCGTACGGCGGCCCCAACTACTTCGCGATGGACCCGAACGCGCTGTATGAGATCCACGTCGATAACAACGGCGACGCCAAGGAAGACCTGACCTTCCAGTTCCGCTTCACCAACACGCTGGCCAATGGCGGCAACGGCGTCACGTTGCCCATCGGCGGCAAAAACGTCGCCATTCCGCTGGTGCAGGCCGGCCAGGTGCAGGCTGCCGGCTCGGCGTCGCTGAACCTGTCCGAGAGCTTCAGCGTGACCGTGGTGCGCGGTGACCGCCGCACCGGCACCGCCGCTGCCGTGACCAATGCCACGGGCGGCAGCGCGACATTCCTGAAGCCGGTGGACAACATCGGCGTCAAGACGATCCCGAATTACGCTGCCTACGCCGGCCAGCACATCTACAACGTCAACATCCCCGGCTGCAGCACGCCGGCCAAGCTCTTCGTGGGCCAGCGCAAGGAAGCCTTCGCGGTCAATCTGGGCGCGATCTTCGACCTTGTGAACGCGCCGCTTGCCGTCATCACCGACCCGGCGCTGATCAACGCTGCACCCAACACCCTCGACGGCGCCAACGTCACCACGCTGTCACTGGAAGTGGCCAAAAGCTGCCTCACTTCGGGCAGCGAAACCGTGATTGGCGGCTGGACCACGGCCAGCCTGCGCCAGGCCCGCTTGCTCAACCCGAGCCCGCCAAGCGGCCACCAGACCAGCGAAAAGGCCGGCGGCGCCTGGGTCCAGGTGTCGCGCCTGGGCATGCCCCTGGTGAATGAGGTGGTCATCGGCCTCAAGGACAAGGACAAGTTCAACGCCAGTGTGCCCAGCGGCGACGGCCAGTTCATCGACTACGTGACGAACCCGACGCTGCCGGCACTGCTGGAAATTGCGCTGGCCACGCCGAACATTGCGCCCACCAACTTCCCGCGCAACGACCTCGTCACCACCTTCCTGACCGGCATTACCGGCGTCAACAAACCCGCCAACGTGGT
>JANNGN010000372.1:0-8502 GCA_031403895.1 Rubrivivax sp.
GAACTGCGACGAGTTCGCGATGGGCTCGTCGAACGAGAACTCGGCTTTCGGCGTCGTGCTTCACGTCGAGCAAGCGCGCGGTGTTGTCGGCGCGCTCCAGGAAGGTGCCCAGGCGCAGGAAGTGCAGCGCTTCGTCCTGCAGCATCGTGCCCACCGTGACGCCGCGGCTCAGGTGGCTGCGGAACTTCACCCATTCGAAGAACGATCCGGGGTCGCGCTCGAAGGTTTCGTCCTTCAGCATGCGGTTGAATTCGAGCCAGGTCTGGTTCTGCGTTTCCCACACTTCAGTGGTTAGCGCGCCGCGCACGGCACGCGCGTTTTCGCGTGCGGCGTGCAGGCAGGCGACGATGCTGGACGCGTTGGTCTCGTCGCGCACCATGAATTCCATGACGTTGCGGGCGCTTACGGCCTCGTACTTTTTCGAGTAGCCCGTGGTCAACTCGCTGATCGACAGCAGGCCGCTCCAGCCCTGCAGCGCCATGTCGGCCGGCTGCGGCAGCATCGAGGTCTGGTAGTTGACGTCGAGCATGCGCGCGGTATTTTCGGCCCGCTCCATGTAGCGCGCCATCCAGAAGAGGTGGTCGGCGGTTCTTGAAAGCATCTCGGTCCCCTTCAGTCTTACGTTAGTCCTCAAGCACCCAGGTGTCCTTGGTGCCCCCGCCCTGCGAGGAATTGACGACCAACGAGCCTTCCTTCAGCGCCACGCGCGTCAGGCCGCCCGGCACCGTCTGCACGTCCTTGCCCGAGCTGAGCACGTAGGGCCGCAGGTCGATGTGGCGCGGCGCGATGCCGCTATCGACGTAGGTCGGGCAGCTCGACAGGCTCAGCGTGGGCTGGGCGATGTAATTGCTGGGGTTGGACTTGACGACTTTTCTGAACTCTTCGATCTCGGCTTGTGTCGCCGCCGGGCCTACGAGCATGCCGTATCCGCCCGCGCCATGCACTTCCTTCACTACCAGTTCCGCCATGTGGGCGAGCACGTATTTCAGGCCCTCCTCTTCACGGCACAGGTGGGTCGGCACGTTGCTCAAGATCGGCTTTTCACCGAGGTAGAACTCGATCATCTTCGGCACGTAGGGATAGATGCTCTTGTCATCGGCAATGCCGGTGCCGATGGCGTTGGACAGCGTGATGTTGCCGGCGCGATAGACCTCCAGCAGCCCCGCGCAGCCAAGCGTGCTGTCCTGGCGGAAAGCGTCGGGGTCGAGGAAGTCGTCGTCAACGCGGCGGTAGATCACATCGACGCGCTTCGGGCCCTGCGTGGTGCGCATGTAGGCAAAGCCGCCGCGCACGAAAAGGTCCTGCCCTTCCACGAGCTCGATCCCCATTTGTTGGGCCAGGAAAGCGTGCTCGAAGTAGGCACTGTTGTACATGCCGGGGCTGAGCACCACCACCGTCGGTTCGTTGACACCGGCAGGCGCCACCGCGCGCAGCGTTTCCAGCAGCAGGTCGGGGTAGTGCGCAACCGGTGCGACGCGGTGGATACTGAAGAGGTCGGGGAACAGCCGCATCATCATCTTGCGGTTTTCCAGCATGTAGCTCACGCCGCTGGGCACGCGCAGGTTGTCTTCCAGCACGTAGTACTCACCGCTGCCATCGGCATTGCCGGCGCGCACGATGTCGATGCCCGCGATGTGCGAATACACGTTGCCCGGCACGCTGACGCCCATCATTTCCTTGCGGAACTGCGCGTTGTTGAGCACCTGCTCAGCAGGCACGATGCCGGCCTTCAGGATGTCCTGGGCGTGGTACACGTCGTGGATGAAACGATTCAGCGCCGTCACGCGCTGGCGCAGGCCGGCTTCCATCACCGTCCACTCGTGCTTGGGGATGACGCGCGGGATCAGGTCGAAGGGGATCAACCTTTCGCGCCCGGCGCCTTCTTCGTCTTTCGCGCCATAGACCGCGAAGGTGATGCCGACGCGGCGGAAGATCATCTCCGCTTCCTGCCGGCGCGACTGCATCTGCTCGGCTGGCTGGCGCTTGAGCCATTCGTCATAGACGCAGTAGTGCTCGCGCACGCCTTGGTCAGCGGTGTGCATCTCGTCGAATGGCGACTTCATGATTCAGCGCTCTCCATGCAATTCACTGTAGCAACTCGCGTTCCGGGGCCATCAGGTCCGCGTCGGGCTCTGGCACGCGGCGCGTGCTCACACCCACGCTCAAGGCGTGGCGGCCACCACCGCGGATGACGCCGTGCAGCGGCGTCACGTCACCGAAGTCGCGCCCCACGGCGACGCGAACGTGGCCGCTGCCGCCAGTGCCGGCCATTCCGGGCACGACGTTGTTGGTGGGGTCGAGGTCTAGCCAGCTATCTTTACTCGAACCCGAACCCACACCCAGCCCCACTCCCGGCGTATCCGGGCACCACAGCTGCACCCAGGCGTGCGAGGCGTCGGCACCCTGCAGCTTCACACCGCCCTCCGGCGCGTGCGTGAGCAGGTAGCCGCTGACGTAGCGCGCCGGCAACCCCCACATGCGCAACACGCCGGCCAGCAGGTGCGCAAAGTCCTGGCAGACACCGCGGCGCTGCAGCAGCACCTGCGTCAGCGGCGTGTCGATGTCGGTGCTGTGGCTCTGGTACTTGAAGTCGGCGTGTACACGCTGCATCAGTTCGATTGCTGCTGCGGCCAGTGGACGGCCCGGCGCCAGGCTGGCGGCGCCGTAGTCGCGCAGCGCGCGCAGGCGCGGCACATAGGGTGAGGGCAGCGCAAATTCCGTCGCCGGCTCGAAGGCTGCGCCGGCCACGTTGCGCAGGCGCGCCGCCACTTCGCTAAAGGGCGGTGAAGCTTCAGGCCGCAGGCCTTCGAAGCGGGGCGCCAGGCGCACCCGGCTGCTGGCGCGCACGTGCAGTTTCTGGTGCGGCTGCGCCAGGCTGAAGTGGCACTGCGCATTGCCCATCGCATCCACGCTGTCGCTGCGCTGCGCGGGCGGCGGGTCGATCGCCAGGTTGAAGTCGAGCAGGGTCTGCGCTTCGTCGTGCAGCGGTTGCAGGTGCGCCATGTGGTGCGCCAGCGAGACCGGCGCCGCATAGCCGTAGTGGGTGTCGTGGATGACTTCGATGTCCACTTTTAGACGCGTTGATCGACGCCCTGCGCAAGCGTGAAATAACGTTCGCCGATGCGCTCGGCGAGCACGCTGGATGCAGCGCCGAGGTCAGCGGCCAACGACCCCAGTCGATCGGCCAGTGCGGCTTCGTCAACGTCGCGCAGCGACTCCAGCGTCAGCCCAGCGCCTTCGGCTGGCAGCAGCGCCAGGTAGGGCTGCAGGCTGTCGGGCGGGCCCGGCAGCTTGCCGAGTTCGGTGCGCAGGCGCCGCAGCACGCCGGCGAAAGCACGCGGGTTGGCGCTGTCCAGCACCAGCAGGTCGGTCAGCGCGAGCAGGTCTTCATGGCGCTGATAACGCGCGCGGAATGTGATCAGGCTGTCGAACAGTTCGAGCAGCACTTCGATGCCGGTGACGGTGGCGAGGGCCTGCTCTTCGATGAAGACTTCCATGCGCAGCGCCACGCCCTGCAAACGTTCAAGCAGGCGGCCCACGGTGAGCAGGCGCCAGCCGTGGTCGCGCGTCATGCGGTCGGTCTGCGCGCCGGTCACGGCCGCCAGTTGCAGCGCCAGGCGGTCGAGTGCCGGCAGCACCTGGGCCAGCAGCGGCAGTTCATCGTCTGGCGCTTCAAGGGCGCGTGCAAAGTTTTCGCCCATGCTGCGGATCAGGCCCCACTGTTCGGGCGACAGCCGTTCGCGCAGCCCCGCCGCAGCGCGCTCCAGCGCCGCCAGGTTGTACGCAATGCTGGCGCTGTCTTTCACGTCGCCCAGCGCGGCCAGCAGCGCACGCTCGAAATTGCGCGCCGACTTCACGAGCGACGGCACACCGCGCGGTGCCAGGCCCGTGTCCACCGCCAGCACCGACATCGCCTGCAGCACCGGCGGTGGCGTTTCAGTGTCAACGTCGATCAGCGCCAGCGTCGCGCGCGCCAGGCGCACCAGCTGTTCGGTGCGCTCGGTGTAGCGGCCGAGCCAGAACAGGTTCTCGCCGGTGCGGCTGCTGACGGGGCGGCGGCGCTGCAGGATGTCGTCCACCTGCAGCCGCTTGGGCAACATCGAAAAGCTGTCCACCGCGCCATCGGTCATGACCCAGGTGTCCAGGCTGGTGCCGCCGCGCTGCATCGAGACGCTGGCGTCTTCACGCTGCGCGACGCGCGTCATGCCGCCCGGCAGCACATGCCAGCGGCCCTTGCCTTCGGCGATGGCATAGACGCGCACCAGGGCCGGGCGCGGTGCGACCGCGCCACCGCCCCAGATGGGTGCGCGCGAGAAGCGCAGCCGGCCTTGCGCGGTCCAGGCGTCGGGGTCTTCGTGTACGGCCGCGCGGTGGGCCTGCGCGCTTTCGTGCGGGGCCTGAATGCGCGACGTGCGGCCGTCGCGCGGGAATGTGCTGCGCAGCACCTTGTCGTCGAGCTGCTCACGCACGTTGTGCCAGGCCGCCGCTTCACCGCACCACCAGGTGGGCAGCGCCGGCAGCGTCAGCGTCTGGTCCATCAGCCGCTGTGCTATTGCCGGCAAAAAGCCCTGGATCGCCGGCGATTCAAGGAACGCGCTGCCCAGCGCGTTGGCCATCACCACGCGGCCCTTGCGCGCGGCCTGCAAGAGGCCAGGGACACCGAGTGCACTGTCGGGCCGCAGTTCAAGCGGGTCGCACCAGTCGTCGTCAAGCCTTCGCAGCACGCCGTGCACCGGTTCAAGACCTTCGACGGTCTTGAGGAACAGGCCCTCGCCGCGCACCGTGAGGTCACCGCCCTCCACCAGCGGCAGGCCGAGATAACGCGCCAGATACGCGTGTTCGAAATAGGTTTCGCTGTAGGGGCCGGGGGTCAGCAGCACGACGCGCGGCGTGTGCCCGCCGGCCACCATTGCGGCGCGCTGCTCCAGCGCATCGAGCAGGCGGCGGTAGCTGCTGGCGATGCGCTGCACGCGCAGTTCGCGAAAGGCGTCCGGGAACTGACGCGCGATGACGCGCGATGACAAGCCGGTTGTGCAGCACGTAGCCCAGGCCCGACGGCCCCTGCGTGCGCTGCGACACCAGCCACCAGCGCCCGTCGGGGCCGCGCGCGAGGTCGAAGGCAACGATCAGCAGGCGCTGCCCGCCCGCCGGCTCAGTGCCGATCATCGGCCGCAGCCAGCCCGGGTGGCGCAGCAGCAGCGCGGGTGGCAGCAGGCCCTGGTGCAGCAGCGTCTGCGCGCCGTACAGGTCGGCCAGCACCTGCTCCAGCAGTTCGGCGCGTTGCGTCACGCCGGCTTCTATGGCCGCCCAGTCGGCGGGTTCGATGAGTTGCGGCAGCAGCTCCAGCGACCAGGCGCGTGCGGCATTGCCAACTTGCGCGTCTTCGCTGAAGACGTTGTGCGTGACGCCGTCGAGCTTGATGCGCTGCGCGACCTGAATGACGCGGCGGTCGAGGTCGTCGGCCATGTCGATCGCACGCGGCGTTTGC
This sequence comes from Rubrivivax sp., assembly GCA_031403895.1. Taxonomy (GTDB): domain Bacteria; phylum Pseudomonadota; class Gammaproteobacteria; order Burkholderiales; family Burkholderiaceae_C; genus Rubrivivax. The sequence goes on from JANNGN010000372.1 coordinate 5,489, forward strand.
GCTTGCGCTTGCGGCACCGGCAGCGCCTGCGCAAAACGCTGCCAGGCGTTGCGCAGCGCGCCAGTGCCGGCACGCAACTCATCCCACACGCCGGCCTCAGCCGGCAGGGCGTGGCTGAGCAGCGTGTGGGTGGCGGCGGCTGTTGCGGCGGCAGCGACTGAAGCCGCATTCACGCCCGCAGCCTCGAAAGGCAGCGACCCTTGCGACTGGGTCTGCGTCTGCGACTGAGTTTGCGACTGAGTTTGCAACGGCCCTGGAGCCTGACCTTGCGACTGCGGCATGCTGCGCGGCCGCCGCCCTAGACCCGCAAGTCAAGCGTGAACGGGTGCTCCAGGCTCGGCACTGCGGGCTTCACCGTCATGGTGCCGGGTGTGTGGCCAAAGCGGAAGAAGCGCGACAGGCGGCGGCTTTCGGCCTCGTAGGCGTTGATGGGGAAAGCCTCGTGGCTCAGGCCGCCGGGGTGCGCGACGTGGTAGCGGCAGCCGCCGATGCTGCGGCTGTGCCAGCGGTCAACGATGTCGAAGGTGATCGGCACATGCACCTTGATCGTCGGGTGCAATGCCGACGGCGGCTGCCAGGCGCGGTAGCGCAGGCCGCAGACGAATTCACCGATGCGCCCGGTGGGCTGCAGCGGCAGCGCGCGGCCGTTGGCGGTGACGATGTGGCGGTTGTTGTTGAAGCCGGTGAGCTTGACCTCCAGCCGCTCCAGCGATGAATCGACATAGCGCGCGGTGCCGCCCGGTGCGCCTTCTTCGCCCATCACGTGCCAGGGCTCGAGGGCGTTGCGCAGCGTCATCTCGATGCCCTGCGTGGCGAGTTCGCCGATGAGCGGAAAGCGGAAGGCCAGGTGCGGCGCGAACCAGGCGTTGTCGAAAGGCAGGCCGGCTGAACGCAGGTCGGCCATGACATCGTCGAAGTCCATCTGCACGAAGGTCGGCAGCAGGAAGCGGTCATGCAGCCCCGTGCCCCAGCGCGTCAGGCGCGTCGTGCCGCGGCCGCGGTAAGGCTGGCGCCAGAACCAGGCCACCAGCGCACGCAGCAGCAGTTGCTGCGCCAGGCTCATGCGCGCGTGCGGCGGCATCTCGAAAGCCCGCAATTCAAGCAGACCGAGTCGGCCCGTCGGCCCGTCTGGCGAGTAGAGCTTGTCGATGCAGAACTCGCTGCGGTGGGTGTTGCCCGTCACGTCCACCAGCAGGTTGCGCAGCGTGCGGTCCACCACCCAGGGTTGCACGGCCCCATGCAGCGCGAGCTGGCGTTCGAGTTCGTTCAAACCGATCTCGACCTCATAGACCTGGTCGCTGCGCGCTTCGTCAAAACGCGGCGCCTGGCTCGTCGGGCCGATGAACATGCCACTGAACAGGTAGCTTAGCGACGGGTGGTTGTGCCAGTAGGTGATGAGGCTGGCCAGCAGGTCGGGCCGGCGCAGGAAGGGGCTGTCGGCGGGTGTCGCGCCACCGAGCACGAAGTGGTTGCCGCCGCCGGTGCCGGTGTGGCGGCCGTCGAGCATGAACTTCTCGGCCGACAGCCGCGTGAGGTGCGCCGCGTCGTAGAGGAATTCGGTGTGGTCCACCAGTTCGGCCCAGCTGTGCGCGGGGTGGATGTTGACTTCGATGACGCCGGGGTCGGGCGTCACGGCGAGTGTTTTCAGGCGCGGGTCGCGCGGCGGGCCGTAGCCTTCGAGCACAATCTTCAGGTTGAGCTCGGCCGTCGTCGCTTCGATGGCCGCCAGCAGTTCGAGGTAGTCCTCCAGATGCTTCAGCGGCGGCATGAAGACATAGAGCACACCGCGCCGGCCACCGAGCTTGGCTTCGGCTTCCCGTTCGGCCTTGGGCCCGTTGCCGCGCTGCGGGTCGCGCACTTCCACGCACAGCGCGGTGCGCGTCAGTTCGCCCGCCGATTCGAAGCGCGCCGGCACCGCGAGCGGGTTGCGCGGGAACGGTTTGACGGGGTCGTGCTCGGTGCCCATGCGGTCGATGCCCGGACCGTCTGCGGAGGCTGCTGTACCCCCACCGCCCCCACCCCCAGCCAACGCGGAATTGCCGACCAGGCCAACACTGCCAGCCACACCGGCCGCGCCACCGTTGGCGCTGAAGGCCTCGGCGTCCAGCCCCGCTTCGGGCAGGTCCGACACGGCCCCGCGCTTGATCGCCTGCTGCATGCGCAGCGCGGCGGCCGACGGCAGTGGTGCATGCGGCGCGAAGGGGTCCTGCATCAGCGCCAAGGGCCGGTCGTTCTTGGCCGCCCAGGGCTGTGAATCGAGCGGCAGGCGCAGGCCCATTGGCGAATCGCCCGGCATCAGGTAGAGCCGCTCTTCGCGCAGGAACCAGGGCCCGGTGACCCAGGCCGGGCCGGCCAGACCGAGCTGCCATTCGCGCTTCAGCGGCAGCAGGTAACCGACCGGCGCGTCCAGGCCCTGCGTGAAGATGCGGCGCAGGCGCGCGCGCTCCAGTTCGTCGTCAAGCCGTGCGTCGAAAGGATCGACGTTGACGGGCAGCCGGCGCTCGCGCCACAGGTAGTACCAGGTGTCTTCAAAGCCGGGCAGCACGAAGCTCGCGTCCAGGCCCAGCCGGCGCGTCAGTGCGTGCGTGAAGCGCTGCGCGTCTTCGGCCGTGTAGGCGTGCGCGTCGCGCTCGTCGGCAAAGAGCGAGGCGTCGTCCCAGCAGGGCTGGCCATCGCCGCGCCAGCAGATGTTCAGCGACCAGCGCGGCAGCTGTTCACCCGGGTACCACTTGCCCTGGCCGAAGTGCAGGAAGCCGCCCTGGCCGTACTTGTCGCGCAGCCTGTGGACGAGTTCAGTCGCCAGGCCACGTTTGGTGGGGCCGAGCGCGTCGGTGTTCCATTCAGCTTCGTCGCGGTCTGCCACGGCCACGAAGGTGGGCTCGCCGCCCATCGTCAGGCGCACGTCCTGCTGCTGCAACTGCGCATCGACCTCATGGCCGAGCTTGACGATGGCGCGCCACTGATCGTCGGTGTAGGGCAGCGTGACACGCGGCGACTCGTAGATGCGCGACACC
>JANNGN010000373.1:0-7548 GCA_031403895.1 Rubrivivax sp.
CCCGCGCGGCTGGCGCTGATGCGGCGCACGTTGCCCTCAATCGCGGCCTGCAAGTGCTGCAGCCGCTTGAGCTTCAGGTCTTGCGGCGTGTCGTCGGGCAAGGCTGCGGCGGGTGTGCCCGGGCGCTTGCTGAAGATGAAGCTGAAGCTGCTGTCGAAGCCCACATCGTCGATCAGCTTCATCATCTTGCCGAAGTCTTCTTCGGTCTCGCCGGGGAAGCCGACGATGAAGTCGCTCGACAGGCTCAAGGCCGGCCGCACCGCGCGCAGCTTGCGCACCGTGCTCTTGTATTCCATCGCGGTGTAGCCGCGCTTCATCGCCATCAGGATGCGGTCACTGCCGTGCTGCACTGGCAGATGCAGGTGGTTGACGAGCTTGGCTGTCGTGCCATAGACATCGATCAGCCGCTGCGTGAATTCATTCGGGTGGCTCGTGGTGTAGCGGATGCGCTCGATGCCGGGGATCTCGGCCACGTATTCGATCAGCAGCGCGAAGTCGGCGATCTCTGCAGTTGCGCCCATCGTGCCGCGGTAGGCGTTGACGTTCTGCCCCAGCAGCGTCACCTCTTTCACGCCCTGCTCGGCCAGGCCGGCCACTTCGGCCAGCACGTCCTCGAAGGGCCGGCTCACCTCTTCACCGCGTGTGTAGGGCACGACGCAGTACGAACAGTATTTGGAGCAGCCTTCCATGATCGAGACGAAGGCCGACGCACCGTCCACGCGTGCGGGCGGCAGGTGGTCGAACTTTTCAATCTCAGGAAAGCTGATATCGACCTGCGGCCGGTGCTGCAACACGCGCGCTTCGATCATTTGCGGCAGGCGGTGCAGCGTCTGCGGGCCGAAGACCAGATCGACATACGGCGCACGTTCGATGATGGCGGCACCTTCCTGGCTGGCGACACAGCCGCCGACGCCGATCAGCACGCCCTTCTTCTTCAGGTGCTTGACGCGGCCGAGGTCGGAGAAGACTTTCTCCTGCGCCTTTTCGCGCACCGAGCAGGTGTTGAAGAGGATCAGATCGGCCTCTTCGACATCGCTCGTGGGCTCGTAGCCTGCGGCCGCGCGCAGCACGTCGGTCATCTTGTCGGAGTCGTAAACGTTCATCTGGCAGCCGAAGGTGCGGATGAAGACTTTCTTGGCCGGCGTTGCTGCATCGCTCATGGCTTGCTCCAGACCTGGGTGTCGGGATTGAAGCGCCAGCTGGCTGCTTCCTGCGGCGTTGCAGGCCAGGGCCTGCGGGCCAGTTCAGCGGGGTTGAGGATCCAGACCTCCAGCAACTGCCCCTGCAGATCGAGCGTGTAGTTCACCACCATGCGCTGGTTCACGGTGGCGCCCGACATCACGAGCATGTTGTGGGCAGTGCGGATGCGGGCGCCGGGCGCCAGGCGTGCCGGCTGTTTGTTCAGCAGCAACTCAGGCGGCGCGGTGACGACGATCTCGCCGCGCAGTGCCGTGGCGGGAAAGTTGCGCGGCGTCTGGGCGACGGCAGCTGATGCGCACACGACGAAGGTGGCAGCAATCAAGGCACAGCGAGTCATGGTGTGGATCCAGCGGCTGTGGAAACAAAAACGGCCCGAGTCTTGGTGAACTCGGGCCGCAGGAATCTTGGTGGCGCTTCAGGGATTTGAACCCCGGACCTGCGGATTATGATTCCGTCGCTCTAACCAGCTGAGCTAAAGCGCCTGAGCCCGAGATTATAGCGAGCAGGGATGGCCGTATTCACGCCCGCCTGCACACCCAACCATCGGCCCGGCCTCTCCCCACGCGCAGTCCCCATCGATGTTCAGTTTCTTCAAGAAGAAGCCGCCGGCCACTGCGGCTGAAACACCGGCGGCGACCCCGGAGCGCGTCGTTGACGCCCCGCCGCCGCCCGAGCCACCGCCCGCGCCACCCCGCAACCGCTGGCTCGACCGCCTGGCGCAGGGCCTGCGCAAGACAGGCGCCGGCATCACCCAGGTCTTCACCGGCACTCGCATCGACGAAGCGCTATACGAAGAGCTGGAGTCGGCCCTGTTGATGGCCGACGCTGGGGTCTCTGCGACGGCGTTCCTGCTAGCCGACTTGCGTCGCCGCGTGAAGGATTCCAAGGCCACCGAACCCGTCGCCGTGAAGGCCCTGCTGGCCGATGCGCTGACCGACCTGCTGCGGCCTTTGCAACGCTCGTTGGCGGTGGGTAGCGCGCGGCCGACGGTGATCATGGTGGTGGGCGTCAACGGAGCCGGCAAGACAACGAGCATCGGCAAACTCACGCGCCATCTGGCCGAATCCGATTGCAAGGTGCTGCTCGCGGCCGCCGACACTTTTCGCGCGGCGGCACGCGAGCAGCTTGCCGTGTGGGCGGACCGCAACCAGGTCGAGATCGTCAGCCAGGAAGGTGGCGACCCTTCCGCCGTGACCTTCGACGCTGTGACTGCGGGCCGCGCACGCGGCTGCGACGTGGTGATTGCCGACACGGCGGGCCGGCTGCCCACGCAAACGCATCTGATGGACGAGTTGAAGAAGATCCACCGCGTGATCGGCAAGGCGCAGGACGGTGCGCCGCATGAAGTGCTGCTGGTGGTGGACGGCAACACAGGGCAGAACGCGCTGGCGCAGGTGAAGGCATTCGACGCCGCAGTGGGCCTGACCGGACTCATCGTCACCAAGCTCGATGGCACGGCCAAGGGTGGCGTGCTGGCGGCCATCGCGCGCTGGGGCGCAGAGCGCGGCCCAGCGCTGCCGCCGGTGCCGGTGTATTTCATTGGCATCGGCGAAAAGCTGGAAGACCTGCAGACCTTTGATGCGCGGGAATTTGCGCAAGCCCTGCTGGGTTGAAGACGCTGAGGTTCAGCGCGCCGTTTCGGCAGGCTCGATCTCGTCGTAGAAGCCCGAAGCCACCGGCTCCATCGTCGGGTCGAAGCTGCCTTCAAGCGCGGCGCGGTCGCCGTCGGCCAGCAACTCGGACATCTCGGCCACCGGAATCAGCGGCATCGGGCGCGAGTTGGTGGGCCTGATGCCGGCCGCCGCCGGGCCATTGACATGGGCCATGGCGGTGCGCACTTCAGCCGCCGAGGGCAGGGCGCCTTCGCGCCAAACGTGTACGTGGATGCCGGCAGCGCGCATCACACGCGCCATGCGTTCATGGCGGCGGCGGCTGCGTTCGCTTTCGGTGGTGGGGCGGATGTCCACCACCGCCAGCACGCGTGAACCGGCGTCGCACAGCAGCAGGTCCGCACTGAGCGCGCCCACCCGCTGCAACCATTCGCTGTACGAGTGTCGCGCCGGCACGCGAATGAAGCGCGACAGCGGCACCTGGCCCAGCACCAGATAACCCGGCATCGACCGCTTCAGCAGATCGTAGGCCTGGCGCTCGGTGATGGTGAGCACGCGCGCGGCCTCGGGCGGCCACGCCGCCACCGTGTCGAGTGCGTCGCGCTTTTCGCGGCGCTCCCGCCGGTCACTGGAGCGTTGCCGCAAGCGCACGCCCACCAGAGTCAGCAAAAGCAGCACGGTGGCGGGCAAGGCAAAGGACGCGAAGGAGGGCAGGACTTCCATGGAGACGGTTCAGACCGCAGAGCAAAGTCGAACCTGGAAGATCGGTCAGTTGGCCTTGCCGATCAACGTCTGCAAGCACAAAAGTCGTGTCCAAACGTGACCGCAATCGACCGGGAAAACCCTGGACCTGATGAATGCCACTCGGCGCCGCGCTTCAGCGCGGCATGCCGGGGAAACCGCCTCCGCCTCCGCCCATGCCACCCATACCGCCCATGCGCTTCATCATCTTCATCAGGCCGCCGCCCTTCATCTTTTTCATCATTCCCTGCATCTGGTCAAACTGGTTGAGCAGGCGGTTGACCTCCTGCACCTGCACACCGGCGCCGGTGGCGATGCGGCGTTTGCGGCTGGCCTTGATGAGTTCGGGTTTGCGCCGCTCCAGCGCAGTCATCGAGTTGATGATGCCTTCCATGCGCCGCACGTCGCGCTCAGCCTTGCCCATGTCGGCACCGGCAGCTTTTGCGCTCAGCTGGCTCGGCAGTTTTTCCATCAGGCTGGACAGGCCGCCCATCTTCTTCATCTGGCTGATCTGCGACAGGAAGTCGTTCAGGTCGAAGCCGCTGCCCGACTTCATCTTGTCGGCAAATTTCTGCGCCGCCTCGACATCCACGCCCTTCTGCACTTCTTCCACCAGGGCCACGATGTCGCCCATGCCGAGCACGCGGCCAGCGTGGCGCTCGGCGTCGAAGACTTCAAGGCCGTCGATCTTTTCCGAGGTGCCCGCAAACTTGATCGGCGCACCCGTGATCTGCCGCACCGAAAGCGCGGCGCCACCGCGCGAGTCGCCGTCCAGCTTGGTCAGCACCACGCCCGTCAACGGCAGCGCGTCCTTGAAGGCTTTGGCGGTGTTGACGGCGTCCTGGCCCTGCATGGCGTCCACCACGAAGAGCGTTTCCACGGGGTTCAGCAACGCGTGCAGTTCGCTGATCTCGGCCATCAACACGGCGTCGATGCCCAGGCGCCCGGCGGTGTCCACCAGCAGCACGTCGAAGTAGTGGCGCTTGGCATGGTCTAGCGCCGCCAGCGCAATCTCGCGCGGCGTCTGGCTGGGGTCTGACGGAAACCACTCCGCACCGGCCTGCGCGGTCACGGTTTTCAGCTGTTCGATGGCGGCTGGCCGGTACACGTCGGCCGACACCGTCAGCACCTTTTTCTTGCGCTTGGTGATGAGGTGCTTGGCCAGCTTGGCGGTGGTGGTGGTCTTGCCGGCGCCTTGCAGGCCGGCCATCAGGATCACGGCCGGCGGCTGTGTCGCCAGGTTGAGCTCAGCCACAGGGCGCGACGGCGAACCATCCATCGCCACCTCGCCCATCGTGGCGGCGAGCTCCTTGTGCACGATGCCCACCAGCGCCTGGCCCGGGTTCAGCGAGCCCGCCACTTCCTGGCCCAGCGCTTTTTCCTTCACGCGGTTGATGAAGTCGCGCACCACGGGCAGCGCCACGTCGGCTTCGAGCAGGGCCATGCGCACTTCGCGCAGCATGTCCTGCACGTTGCTTTCGGTGATGCGGGCCTGGCCGCGCATCGTCTTGACCATCCGGGACAGACGGTCGGTGAGGGTCGTGGCCATCGTCGGGGCAGGCGGCTGCTGAAGCGCGCGCGGTCATTACACTGTGGTGCATGATTCTATCGAGCACCATCCCGATGCTTGCGCCTGGCGGTGGGCTGCTGCTCGTCGGGGTGGCGGTGGCGCTGTACGTGGTGGCTGCGGTGCCGGTGGCGGCGCTGCGTCGGTTGTCGGCCGCCGCGCTGCTGGGCGGCTTTGTGCTGCAGGCCTTGCTGCTGATCATCGACATCGGTGGCTTCGGCCAGGCCTTGCCCGGTGCGCGCCTCGGTTTCGGGCCTGTGCTGTCGATGACGGTGTGGCTCGTGATCGCCGTGTACACGGTGGAAAGCCGGCTCGTGCCGCTGCCCGCTGTGCGGCAATGGCTGGGCCTGGCGGGTGTGCTCGCAGTGGTGGTGGCTGCGCTCTTTCCGGGCGACCCGAAAGTGATGCATTCGGCGCTTGCGCCGCTGCACTTTGCACTGGGTGTGGGCTCGTACGGCCTCTTCGGTGCGGCCGTGCTGCACGCCACGCTGCTGGACGCCACCGAGCGCCGTTTGCGTGGCTCTGCACCGGGCCTGCCACGCGCCGCAGCGGGCCCTTCCTTTGGCATGCCGCTGCTGCAGCTTGAACGCTTGACATTCCGTTTTGTCGAAGCCGGTTTTGCGGTGCTCACGGCCACGCTGGTGCTCGGTATCGTGACCACGGTGCAATGGCGCTGGGGTGACCACAAGGCGGTGTTTTCGCTGCTCGCCTGGGGCGTGTTTGCCGCGCTGCTGCTGGGCCGTCGCCTGCGCGGCTGGCGCGGCCGCAAGGCCACGCGCTGGTTGTACTTTGGCGCCGCGCTGTTGCTGTTGGCCTACGTGGGTTCGCGTTTTGTGCTCGAGGTGATGCTCGGGCGCGGCGCCTGAGAAACATCGCTGCCTGACATGAAGTACCTGATTCTTCTGCTCGTGATCCTTGTCGTCGCCTGGCTGACCATCGGCCGCCGACGTCGGCCACCTGACGGTGGCAAGCCGGCGGCCAAAGACGCGCCGTCAGAAGCATCGGCAAAAGCATCGGCAAAAGCATCGGCAAAAGCACCGCCGCAAGCCATGCTGGCCTGCGTGCATTGCGGCGTTCACCTGCCGCAGGCGGAAGCCCTGCTGGACGCTGCAGGCCGGCCTTTCTGCAGCGAGGCGCACCGCCTCGCCGGCCCGCGCTGAAGGCGCCGGCCGCAGCGCCCGTGGACGCGCGCGAAGCCGAGCGCCGACGCAACGACCGCCGCCGGTCGGACCGCCGGGGCATGCAGGGCCGCCGACGCGAAGATGCCGAATCTGCTGCCCAGTCCGCGCCCGATTCCCACTTCGACCCCGGCTGGCTGGCCTCGGGCGACGCGCCCACCGACAGCCGCTTCATCGACCGCCAGTCGCGCCGCCTGGTGCAGGCGCAAGACACCGCCTTCGTGCGCGTTTACCGAACCTACGTGGCCGCGCGCGCGGCCGTTGGCGTGGGCCTTGTGGCGGTGCCCAGCGTCAGTGGCCTGAGCGGCCTGCGCACCTCGGAAGCACTGGTGCTGGTATCGCTGGCCTACGCCGTGCAGGCCATCACGATGTGGTTGCTGCCGCGCTTCGGCACGCTGGCCGCAGCGTCGAACCCCTTCGTGCTGCAAGCGCGCCAGCGGCGGCGGCAGTGGCTGGCGACGATCGGCGTGGACCTGCTCGCGTTCACCCTGTTGCACCTGCTGGAAGCGGGCTCGTCATTCAACTACGCGGCATTGCTGGTGCTGCCGGTGTTGATGGCGGGCGTGTTGACATCGCGCCTGCTGGCGCTGGGCACTGCCGCCGCAGTGGCGCTGGTGTTGCTGCTGGCGGCCTGGCGCGCACCGGCCAGTGGCGAGGGGCCGGCGCTGATGCTGCAGTCGGGCCTGGCAGGCATGGGCCTGTTCATGATCACGCTGCTGGCCGGTGAACTGGCAGCGCGCCTGGCGCGCGAAGAATCGGCCGCGCGTGGCAGCCTGGAGTTGGCGCGCCAGCAAGCCCAACTCAACCGCCTGGTGATTGAAGAAATGGCCGATGGCGTGCTGGTCGTTGACCACCGCCTGCTGGTGCGCGCGGCCAACCCGGCAGCGCGCGCGCTGCTGGTCGATCAGGGTCTGGGCCCGGTGGCGCCATTCATGCTGGACCGCAACCCCGCCTGGGCCCACTTGCTGAAGGCCACTGGGCAGGCGCTCGAAGCAGGCGAGTGGCCCGATGCGGGACGTGACGTGATGATGGCCTTTGGCGAAGGCCACTCGCGCACCCTGCGCATGCGGGTGCGCTTCATGCGCAACCGCGCGCCCGACCGCGCGCCGGTCCGTGCGGCCGATGCTGCTGCAGCCGACCGCCATGCGGAACCCGCTGCGGTGCTGCTGCTTGAAGATCTGCGCACCTTGCAGGCCCGCATCCGGCAAGAAAAACTGGCCGCCATGGGGCGCGTATCGGTCGGCATTGCGCA
>JANNGN010000374.1:0-2093 GCA_031403895.1 Rubrivivax sp.
TGCCCTTCTGCTACTGGGGCTGCGCCGTCTACTCATGCATCACCGCCGATGGCATAGCCGAAGCGCGTGATCAGGTAGTAGCTGGGCAACAACTCGGCCACGAAGAAGGCCCAGAACAACATCAGATCGACTGAGGCGAAGGCGCCCATCATCGTCGCAGCGAAGGTCTGGATCGCCATCAGGTAGCCGCGCGTGCCGTCGCTGACGGCCTCGGAGTGCAAGGTCACGAGCAGGGTCAAGAGCGCGGTCAGCGGCAGGAACAAGGCACTGATGCCGTCGATGCCAAGGTGGTACATGCCGTTGCGTTCAACAAACTGCATGTCCACGCTGCCCGGAATAAATTCGCCCAGCAGCCAGACCGCCAGCGCAAGTTCCGCCGTGGCGCCGAGCACGGCCACGCGGTACGCCAGCCGCGGCGTCGGGCACAGGCCGACCAGCGTCGCCACCACCAGCGGCAGCCAGACCAGCACGCTCAACACCGGAAAGCCAACCTGGGTGGCGGCGAGGATTTCTTGGGTAACCATGCTCAGACACCAACAGGGATGTAGGCCCGAGAACCCAGCAGCAACGCCGTGGCGGTGAGCGGCCGCGCGAGGAAGGCTTCCAGGCGCAACAGGCCGTTGCCCAGGAAGCCGCCCGTGCGCGGCAGGCCGACGTTGACGGCGGTGCCGAAGACATGGCGCTCGACCGCGTCGCTGACGCTGGCGGCCAGCTCGGTAAGCCAGCCGACGAAGCCCGAGGCCGGCGCGACGACATGGCGTTCGGTCCAGTTGGACGCCGCCGCAGCCACCTCCACCGCACCGCCGGCAAAGCCGCTGGCGCGCTCGACAACGTGCTGTTCAGTCCAGTTCGTTGCCATCGACGCGGCCGCCGTGAAGCCGCCGGCAAGGCCGTGCGGCACCGCGACCCGAGAGCGGTCGATGTCGGCTGCGCTGGGCATGGGTGTGGCCAGACCACCGGAGCGCGCAGCCAGGAAGCGTTCTTCCCAAACCATGCCACCGAGCGGGGCGCGCGTGGCGGCCGGAATCGGCGCTCCGACGATGCGGTCGATGACACGCGCATCCACCCGTTCGAGGCTCAGCCCCAGGCGCTTGCAGCCACCCACCAGATAGCGGTCATAGAACTCGTCGATCCAGAAGCGGTTCAGCGAAGCCACGTAGATGCGCCGCGCCTTCAGCATCGCAACGCCCGGCAGTTCAGGGCGAAAGCGTTCAAAGAAAATGGCGGTCAGCCACGACACCGCCAGCATCACGCCGAGCAGGCCGAGCAAGGTATAGACAAGGGCCGGCGCGGCACCCGCGACCGCCGGCCGCACTGCCAGCACCGGCGCCAGCAACTGCTGGAACCATGTGTTGTCCACCCCGCCCGGCAGCAAGCCCGCCGCCAGGCCCAGGCCCAGCACGCCGGCCAGCACCAGCACCGGCCGGGCCAAGCCGCCGCCGGCATGGTGGGCGTGTTCGGCGTGGGCTGCTGTGTGGGCCGTCGTGTGGCCCGGAACATCGCCGTTATGACCCGCAGCCGCAGCCCCGTGGCCGCCGCCAAAGGCCTGCTGCGTCATGCGCATTGCGTAGTACACGGCCGCAAACAGCGACACCGCAGCACCCGCCGCCAGCACCGTGTAGGGCGCCAGCGTCAGGCCGACGACGTCGCTGCTGCCAAAGCCCGAGACAAAGGGCAGCACCATCACCGCAAAGGCCCCAACCAGCACCAGCCAGTAGTGGATCGGCACCGTGCGGTTGGCGACATCGCGCGCCGTCGGGTCGGCCTTGACGTGGATGTGGTGCAGGATCGACGGCGCGGTCAGAAACAGGAAGCTCTTCAGGAACGCATGCGCGACCAGGTGGAACACCGCCACCCCGTAGGCGCCCAGACCACAGGCCAGGAACATGAGGCCCAGTTGCCAAGGCCAGACTTGGCAGGTAGAGAAGGAGCCGCGGGTCGAGTAGGCGCGTCTCCACAGCATGAAGAGTTCGAGCGTGTACGCGCTAGGCGCGACAAAGCGGTGCCGATCCACTACTGGCTGGTGCTGGTTGGGGCCTTTGCGGTGATGGTGCTGCCCTTTGTCTCGGGCTTTGGCAGCAGCGAGGTCGTGG
>JANNGN010000375.1:0-4494 GCA_031403895.1 Rubrivivax sp.
CATCGGCCTGGAGATGGGCACCGTCTACAGCACGCTGGGCGCGCGGCTGGACGTGGTGGAAATGCTCGACACCCTGATGACGGGCGCCGACCGCGACCTCGTCAAGGTGTGGCAGAAGATGAACGCGCCGCGCTTCGACAAGCTGATGCTGAAGACCAAGACGGTCGGCGCCGAGGCCACGAAAAACGGCATCCGCGTCATGTTCGAAGGCCTGGACGGCGTCAAGAGCGAAGGCCTTTACGACCTGGTGCTGCAGGCCGTCGGCCGCACGCCCAACGGCAAGAAGATCGGCGCCGACAAGGCCGGCGTCATCGTCGGCGAACGTGGCTTCATTCCGGTGGACGTGCAGATGCGCACGAGCGTGCCGCACATCTTTGCCATCGGCGACATCGTCGGCCAGCCCATGCTGGCGCACAAGGCGGTGCATGAGGCGCATGTGGCGGCTGAAGTGGCCAGTGGCGACAGCAAGGCGCAGTTCGACGCGCGCGTGATTCCGAGCGTGGCCTACACCGACCCCGAAGTGGCGTGGGTGGGCTTGACCGAAGACGAGGCCAAGGCCAATGGCATCGCTGTCAAGAAGGGCCTGTTTCCGTGGACCGCATCGGGCCGCGCGATTGCGAATGGCCGCGATGAGGGCTTCACCAAACTGCTGTTCGACGCAACCACGCACCTGATCTTGGGCGGCGGCATCGTTGGCACGCATGCTGGCGACATGATCGGCGAGGTGGCGCTGGCCATCGAGATGGGCGCCGATGAAGTCGATATCGGCAAGACCATCCACCCGCATCCGACGTTAGGCGAAAGTATCGGCATGGCGGCCGAGGTGGCGCACGGCACATGCACCGACCTGCCGCCGGCCAAACGCTGAACGGCTGCGCCGGGTTCAGCCGCTCAGGCTTCCTGCAGCAGCGGGCCCAACAATGGCGCTGCCAGATCGAGGATCTGCGCATCCCGCGTCAGCAGAATCATCTGCTCGACGCGGGCCGTGCCCACCAGGATGCGGTCGAAGGGGTCGCCATGCAGCGCGTCGAGTGCGAGACCGCTCTCTACATGTTCTGCCGTCATCGCCAGCCACTGAGCCCCTGCGCGGGTGACATGCTGGCGCAACGAATGACCACCGAGCACGAGCCGCCCACGCTGCTGCTTGGTGAGGATTTCCCACAGTGACAGCGCACTGACATGCACCGATTCGGTCTGCAACAAGGCCGTCGTGCGGGCTGAGAGCTTGCGCGGTTGCGACAGCGCCCACACGATGATGTGGGTGTCCAGCAGGTAGCGCTTCACGGCTTCTTCGAGCGCGGTTTGGCCTTGACCGTAACCGCCTTGGACCCTGATCGGACGGGCTTATAGGGTGCCGCCGACTCCATCACCCGTAGTTCACGGCGCTGCAGGTTTCCCAAGAGATCGGCGGCGGCTTCAGCGTCCGCCTCTGGTGAAAACGCGGCGTCGATTTCGTCTTCGCGCCACAGCCCCGTTAGCGCGCCCCACTTGCGTTTGGGCTTGGCGGGCTCTGCCAGCACCAGCCGCACCACCGGCTTGCCGCGGTTGGCGATGACCACCTCTTCGCCCCGCAGCACGGCTTCCACCAGCCTGGAAAGGTGGGTCTTGGCTTCAAGCATGTTCACAAGCATGGCGATGGCTCCAGAGCAGGGCTGCCGCCATTCTAGCCAAGTTGGTCAGGTTCGCCCGTAGAGCCGCACCAGTTCGGCCAGCCGCTCCGCATGCCACGGCTGCACCTGGCTCCACTGGAAGCGCCAGCGCCACCAGCCGCTCTCCTGGCCCGGAAAATTCATGCGGCATGCGCAAGGCAGGGCCAGCACGTCTTGCATCGGGTGCACCGCCGTGTCGGCCACGCTGGCCATGGCGGCGCGGATCAAAGTCCAGGGCATGTCGTGGCCGTCGGTGGCCAGGTAGCCGCGCGCCATGTTTCGTTCGTGGTCGGTGGCGGTGGCCCACCAGCCGGCGCTGGTGTCGTTGTCGTGCGTGCCGGTGTACACGACGGTGTCGGGCTCGTGGTTGTGCGGCAGAAAACGATCAGAAGCGTCGGCGGCAAAGGCGAACTGCAGGATGCGCATGCCGGGGAAGCCGAACTTCTTGCGCAGTGCGTCAACGTCGGGCGTGATGAGCCCCAAGTCCTCGGCAATGATCGGCATCGGGCCGAGCGCCTTGGTGATGGCCTTGAACAGCGCCTCGCCCGGGCCCGGCACCCAGCGGCCCTTGATGGCCGTGGGTTCGCTGGCCGGGATTTCCCAATAGCCGGCAAAGCCGCGGAAATGGTCGATGCGCACGATGTCCACCAACTCGAAGGTTCGGCGGATGCGCTCCACCCACCAGGCGAAGCCGTCCTTCGCGTGCTCCTTCCACCGATAGAGCGGGTTGCCCCAGCGCTGGCCGGTGGCGCTGAAGAAGTCGGGTGGCACGCCGGCGACCACCGTGGGACGCCCGTGTTCGTCCAGATCGAACAGGTGCTGGTTGGCCCACACCTCGGCGCTCAAGTAGGCGATGAAGATCGGCGTGTCGCCGATGATCTCGATGCCCTTGCCGTTGGCGTAGGCCTTCAGCGCCGCCCACTGGCGGAAGAAGCGCCACTGGCAGAACTGCCAGAAGGCGATGCGCGATGCGTGCTGGGCGCGCGCTGCGGCCACGGCGGCCGGGTCGCGTTGGGCGAGCGCGGATTCCCAGTCGCACCAGTCCTGCCAGCTACAGCTCTCGCATATCGACATGAAGAGCGCGTAGTCGTCAATCCACGATTGGTGCTGGGCCCGGAAGCGCGCGAAGTCGGCTTGTTGCTCGGCCGTGCCGCTGCTTGCAAAGCGCGCCGCAGCCTTGGCCAGCCGCTCCATGCGAAAGGGATGCATGAGCGCGAAGTTGACCTGGTCGTGAGTCAGCCCGACCACCGGCGCCAGGTCGGCCGCGTCGAGCCAGCCCTGGGCATGCAGCTCGGCCAGGTCGATCAGCAATACGTTGCCGGCAAAGGCCGAATTGCTCATGTACGGCGAATTGCCAGGCCCGATGCCGGCCAGCGGCAGCAGCTGCCACAGCTTCTGGCCCGCACCCGCGAGCCAATCGACGAAGTGATAGGCCTCGCGCCCGAAGTCGCCGCTGCCATGCGGGCCGGGCAGGGAGGTGGGGTGCAGCAAAACGCCGCTGGCGCGGGGGAAGCGCATGGCTTGGTCCTTGGGGTTCAGGGTCAGGCTTGGGACGAGTCGCGCAGCAGGACAACGCTGCGGGCGGGCAAGAGATAGTCGTCCTGGCCATTGCGCTGCCAGCTACTGCGCCCGCTGGCTGCGGTGCTGTCCAGATCGCACACCCACTGCCCCGGCGGCAGGCGGAATGTGGCGTCCATGTCGCGGCCGTTCAGCAGCAGCAACAGCGGCGCGCGGCTGCCGCCGGGCGCGCCGATGCTGGCGCCCAGGATGCGCGACATGCGGTTGTTCCAGTGCTCGGGCGTCATCGGCTCGCCGGTGCGGCGCAGCCAGGCCAGGTCGTAGCGGCCGCGCGCATCCGGCAGGCTGGTGTACCAGCGGGTGCCGAGCGGCAGCAGCGTCTTGCGCAAGTGCAGCAGGTGGGCGGTGTAGTCGATCAGGTCCTGGTCGGCCGCAGCCCAGTCGATCCAGCTGATGCTGTTGTCCTGGCAGTAGGGGTTGTTGTTGCCGCCCTGGGTATGGCCCAGCTCGTCGCCGGCCGCCAACATCGGTGTGCCCTGCGCCAGCAGCACGGTGGCCAGCAGAGCACGTTTCAGGCGGCCGCGACGCAGCGTGACTTCAGGGTCTGTGGTGGGGCCTTCCCAGCCGCAGTTCCAGCTCAGGTTGTGGCCATGGCCGTCGCGGTTGTTCTCGCCGTTGGCCTGGTTGTGGCGCATGTCGTAGCTGACCAGGTCGTGCAGCGTGAAGCCGTCGTGGCTGACGATGTAGTTGATGCTTTCCAGCGGCGAGCGGCGGCGTGCCTGAAGCAGGTCGCTGCTGCCGGCCAGGCGCAGGGCCATCTCGCCGCGCGTGCAATCGCCGCCCAGCCAGAAGGCGCGCGCGGTGTCGCGGAAGCGGTCGTTCCATTCGAGCCAGCCGCGCGGAAACTGGCCCAGCTGGTGGCCGTTTGGGCCGATGTCCCAGGGCTCGGCAATCAGCTTCACGCCCTGCAGAACCGGGTCTTGCAGCACGGCCTTGAAGAACGGGCCATCCTGTTCGAAGCCCGCAGTGCCGCGGCCGAGCACCGGCGCGAGGTCGAAGCGAAAGCCGTCGATGTGGAAGTCCTGCACCCAGTGGCGCAGGCTGTCCATCACCATCTGCAGCACGCGCGGGTGGCGGATGTCCACCGTGTTGCCGCAGCCGGACCAGTTCTCATAGCACTCGCGCTTGAGTTCGGGCAGGCGGTACCAGCTGGCGTTGTCGAGGCCGCGCCAGCTCAGCGTGGGGCCGCGCTCGTCGCCTTCGGGGGTGTGGTTATAGACAACGTCCAGCAGCACCTCGATCCCCGCCGCGTGCAGCCGCTGCACCA
>JANNGN010000376.1:0-1671 GCA_031403895.1 Rubrivivax sp.
GTGTCGCTGTCGCGCGGCGGCGCCGATGCCAAGGTCGTGCGCGAATTCGACACGCTCGCAAAGCGCTTCGTCAGCGCGGGCTTTGTGGTCC
This sequence comes from Rubrivivax sp., assembly GCA_031403895.1. GTDB lineage: Bacteria > Pseudomonadota > Gammaproteobacteria > Burkholderiales > Burkholderiaceae_C > Rubrivivax. The sequence goes on from JANNGN010000376.1 coordinate 92, forward strand.
CCGAAGCGAAGAGCAGCCTCGACTGGATCGACGCCAACACGGTCTATATCGGCAGCGATTTCGGGCCCGGCTCGCTGACGGATTCGGGCTATCCAAGGCTCATCAAACGCTGGCAGCGCGGGCAGACGCTGGCCGATGCGGTGACCGTGTTCGAAGGCGTGGCCAAGGACGTGGCGGCCTTTGTCACGGTGGACAAGACACCGGGCTTCGAGCGCACGGTGTTCGGGCGTGTCGTCACTTTCTACAGCAACCAGCTTTTCCTGCTGCAGGGCGACAAGCAGCTGGCGATCGACAAGCCGGCGGACGCGCAACTGACTTTCTGGCGCGACCGCGTGCTGCTGGAATTGCGCAGCGACTGGCGCGTGGGCAACAACGACAGCGCGAAGACCTGGCCGCGCGGCTCGCTGCTGGTGAGCGACGCCGCCGCCTACCAACGCGGCGAGCGCAACTTCCATGCCCTCTTCACGCCCACCGCCACACGCTCGCTGGACAGCTTCAGCACCACGCGCGGCCGCGTGCTTGTCAATGTGCTGGACAACGTGGCGAGCCGGCTTGAAGAGTGGACGCCGCCGACCGCCACGTCAGCCACATCAGGCGCCTGGACGCGCCGCGAAGTGAAAGCACCCTACCCCGGCAAGCTGTCCGCCAGCGGCCTGCACGACCCCTTGCTGCGCAGCGACGCGCTGGCCGAAGCCTACCTGCTGAATTCAGCAGACTTCCTGCAGCCCGATTCGCTGCTGCTGGGCCGCACCGGCAGTGACGAGCGCGAAAAACTCAAAGCCCGCCCGACCTTCTTCGACGCCACCGGCATGCGCGCCGAGCAGCGTTTTGCCACCAGCAAGGACGGCACGCGCGTGCCGTACTTCGTGATCTGGCCGAAAAGCGCGAAGACCGGTGCCGGCGCTGACGGCAGCAACCCCACGCTGCTCTACGCCTATGGCGGCTTCGAGGTTTCGCAGACGCCGTGGTATTCGGGCTCCATCGGCCGCGTGTGGACGAGCCAGGGTGGCGTCTTCGTGGTCGCCAACATCCGCGGCGGCGGTGAATTCGGCCCCGGCTGGCACCAGGCCGCAATCCTGAAAGACAAGCAGAAGAGCTACGACGACCTGGCTGCCGTGGCCGAGGACCTGATCGCCAGCAAGGTCACGAGCCCGGCGCACCTGGGCATCCAGGGCGGCAGCAACGGCGGCCTGCTGGTGGGCGCGGTGATGCTGCAGCGGCCGGAACTCTTCAACGCCGTCGTCTGCCAGGTGCCGCTGCTCGATATGCAGCGCTATCACAAGCTGCTGGCAGGGGCGAGCTGGATGGCCGAATACGGCGACCCCGACAAGGCTGAAGACTGGGCCTTCATCTCGCGCTACAGCCCGTACCAGAACGTCAAGCCGGGCATGAAGCTGCCCAAGGTGCTGTTCACCACCAGCACGCGCGACGACCGCGTACACCCCGGCCACGCGCGCAAGATGGCGGCGCGCATGCTGGAGCAGGGCCACCCGCTGCTGTACTGGGAAAACATCGAAGGCGGCCACGGCGGCGCGGCTGACAACGGCCAGCTCGCGCAGATGCAGGCGCTGGAATACACC
>JANNGN010000377.1:0-4196 GCA_031403895.1 Rubrivivax sp.
TCGGCACGCGGGCGCTGCGCGCCCCGCATGTGTGCCGGCGGCCGCGCCAGCAGCCAGCTGTAGAAAGCCCAGCCGATGACGGCCAGCAGGATGTAGCCGTCACCCACCACGAAGCGCACATGCTGCAGCGTCTGCACGGACCCGCGCCCGAGCACCACGCAGACACCGGCCAGGCCCAGCGCGGCGCCCAATAGCTGCCGCCGCGTAGGCTGTTCACCGAAGAAGAGCGCGCCCACCGCCAGCATCCACACCGGCAAGCTGGCCGCCACCAGCGTGACGTTGAGCGGTGAGGAGCTGGTCAGCGCCAGGTACTGCAGCGAATTGAAGGCGCCCACACCCAGCACGCCCACCGCCAGCAGATACGGCCAGCGCTGCGTGATGCGCGACAGGGGCGTCAGCGCGCGCCAGGCAAGGGGAAGAAGAATCAGCACCGTGATGAGCCAGCGCACGAGGTTCAGCGTCAATGGCGGCATCAAGGCCGCGCCGGGTTGCCCGGCCTGCATGCCACCCGCCACCAGGCGGCCGACCACCGCATTGCCGGCCCACAGCAGCGGCGGCAGCGTCATCAGCAGGGCCAGGCGCGGCGTCAGTTTCATGCGCTGAGTTTCAGCACACGAGCAGGTGGCCGCAGTTCCAGCATTGCTCGAAAGGCCCGTCAACAATTTCGTTGCAGCCCGGGCAGGCCCAGCGGCGGTGCGGCGCGTGCTGCCAGTCGTGCAGCAGGGCCTTGGCGCGGCCGTGCTGTTCAGCGTCCGTGACCCAGACTTCGGGCAGGCTCTGGTCCACCGGAATTTCGCCCGCAATGCCGCTGGCATAGGCGCGCTGCACGGTGGCGCCGATGCCCACGCCCACCAGCATGTCGGCCCACAGCGTGGCGATGGCGAGGTTGGGGGCTTGCAGCAGTTTTTTCATTGGTTTGTGAATGCATGGTCGCCCGCGTCGGCATTGTCGGCGATGGGCTGCGCCAGCAGACGTGCGCGGCGCGGCGCGTTAACCTCCAGCCCCTGTTTCCACAACATCAAGGTCGTGCCCCATGCCCATGTCCCTGCCCATGTCCCGCGCCATCCAGGTTGCTGCCTTCGGCGGCCCAGAGAACCTGCAACTCGTGAACCTGCCGGTGGGCGAGCCCGGGCCGGGCGAGATCCGCATCCGCCATCAAGCCTGCGGGCTGAACTACATCGACGTGTACCAGCGCACCGGCCTCTACCCGAACCCCTTGCCGCTGACGCTGGGCATGGAAGGCGCGGGCGTGGTGGAAGCGGTCGGCGCCGGCGTCACGCACCTGAAAGTGGGCGACCGCGCGGCCTACGCCAGCAACCCGCCCGGCAGCTATGCAGACGCGCGCGTGATGCCGGCCAGGACGGTGGTCAAGCTGCCCGACGGCATCGCCTTCGACACGGCGGCCGGCATGATGCTGAAAGGCCTGACGGCGCAGTACCTGCTGAAGAAGACGCTGCCGGTGCAGGGCTTGCAGGCCGGCGACCATGTGCTGTTCCATGCCGCCGCCGGTGGTGTCGGACTGATTGCCTGCCAGTGGGCGAAAGCGCTCGGCCTGCAGCTCATCGGCACGGCAGGCAGCGCGGCCAAGTGCGAACTGGCGCTGGCGCACGGCGCGGTACACGCCATCGACTATTCGAAGGAAGACTTCGTCGCCAGGGTGAAGGGCATCACCGGTGGCCGCGGCGTGAAGGTGGTGTACGACTCGGTGGGCAAGGACACCTTTGACCGCAGCCTGGACTGCCTGCAGCCCTTTGGCCTGATGGCCAGTTTTGGCAACGCATCAGGTCCGGTGGCGCCGTTCGCGCCGGGCATTCTGGGCGCCAAGGGTTCGCTCTACGTGACGCGGCAGACACTCTTCACGCATATCGCCACGCGGGAAGCCACGCAGGCGATGGCCGACGACCTGTTTGCCGTGGTCGGCAGCGGCGCCGTGAAGATCCGCATCGACCAGCGCTACCCGCTGGCCGATGTGGCGCAGGCGCACCGCGACCTGGAAGCGCGCAAGACCACGGGGTCCACGGTGCTGATGCCGTGATGCCCTGAAGCCCAGACACGCTGCACGAATGAAAAGGGGCCCGGTGTCTGCACACCGGGCCCTCGTTCCGTGATCGACCGGCGCCTTACTTCGGCGCGCCGCCAAACTTGTAGTCGGTCTTGGCCTTGGCGCGCAACTCGTCCTGGAAGGCCTGCATCTTGACCTGCTCCAGGCGTTGCTTGAGCTGGCCCTTGACGTCGTCGAAAGCCGGAAACGTCGCGTCGCGCGTGTCGTCCAGGCGGATGATGTGAAAGCCGAATTGCGTCTTCACCGGCACCTCGGTCATGTCGCCCTTCTTCAGCTTGCCGAGCGCTTCGCCAAACTCGGGCACGTAGCTGTCGGCCTTGGCAAAGTCGAGGTCTCCGCCGTTGGCGCCGGAGCCGGGGTCCTTGCTGTGTTTCTTGGCCAGCTCATCGAACTTGGCGCCGCCCTTGATCTGCACGATGAGCGCCTTCGCTTCGTCTTCTTTTTCAACCAGGATGTGGCGGGCGCGGTATTCGGTGCCGGTGGCCTGGGCCCTGAACTTGTCGTACTCGATCTTGGCCTGCTCGTCGGTGACGGGGTTCTTCTTCTTGTAGTCCTCGAACAGCTCGCGGATGAGAATGCTCTGGCGTGCCAGCTCCATCTGCATGCGGAAGTCGGTGTTAGCGCCGATGCCGCGCTTCTCGGCCTCCTGCGCGAAGATCTCGCGCAGCACGGTCTGGTCGCGCGCCTGCACCTGCACTTCGGGCGTGACCTGCTGGCCGCTGCGCTGGGCCTGTGCCAGCAGCGTGTCAAGCCGGCTCTTGGGCACGGACTTGCCGTTGACGATGGCGATGTTCTGCGCCGTGGCAGCCAGCGGCAACATCAGGGCAAGCAGGGCCGCACGCGCGGCAAGGGTCTTCAGCTTCATGGGCAAGGGGCTTTCAAGCGACGGGGGGCGGGGGCACCACCCGGTGCGGGCGGCATGCTGGGTCAAACGCGAAGAACGCTTGAGCCGCTGACAGGAGCGCGATGACGGCTTTCAGATTTCGTCGGGCGCCTGGGCCACGATGGCCAGGGCGTGGACGCCCTGTTCAGCCAATGGACCCAAAGAATCATACACAAGGCGGTGCCGCGCCACGCGTGACAGGCCGGTGAAGCGCGGGCTGCGGATGCGCACCGTGAAGTGCCGGCCCTCGCGCGCGCCGGCGTGCCCGGCGTGCAGGTGGCTGTCGTCCTGCACCTCGATGTGCAGCGCTGCCAGTGCGTGCTGCAGGCGGGTCTGGATGTCGTCGGCGGTCATGTTGCCTCGGGTGTGAACTGGATGGCGGCGGAGTTGATGCAGAAGCGTTCACCCGTGGGCTCGGGTCCGTCCTCGAAGACATGGCCCAGGTGGCTGCCGCAGCGGTTGCAGCGCACTTCCACGCGCACCATGCCGTGGGCGGTGTCGCGCACGCGCTCGACGACTTGGCTGTTGATCGGCTCCCAGTAGCTTGGCCAGCCGCAGCCGGCGTCGAACTTGGTTTTGCTCTCAAACAAGGGTGTGCCGCAGCCCACGCAGAGGTACTTGCCATCGGCAAAGTGGTCCCAGTATTTGCCGCTGAAAGCGCGCTCGGTGGCGGCGTGGCGCGCCACGTCGTACTGCTCACGGTCGAGCTGGGCGCGCCATTCGGCGTCGCTTTTCTTGACGGGATAGCGGGGGTCGTCGTGGTCGTGCGGCGTGGTCATGATGAGCAGGATACCTCTAGCTGTGCGGCCCAGTCGGGCGGGAAATCGGCGTCGCTGTGTTGGTGGCCGTTGCGGTTGCCGTCTGCTTCGTCGTAGGGCCGCTGCAGCACCGACAGCAGCCGCTGCACTTCGGAAAAGTCGCCTTCGCGGGCGCGGTCGATGGCCACTTCGGCCAGGTGGTTGCGCAGCACTACTCTCGGGTTGACGCGGTTCATGCGCGCGGCGCGCTGGCTGTCGTCGCTGGCCTCGGCTTGCAGGCGGCTGCGGTAGCGCGCGGCCCAGGCGTCGAAGGCTTCGCGGTTGCGGAAGAGGTCGCGGATGCTGTCGTCGCCTGCGGTGAAAGCTGCCAGCCGGCGGAAGGTGATCGTGAAGTCGGCGCGGTCTTGCGCCATCAGGCGCAGCAGGTCGTCGATGAGCGCCTGGTCGTCGTCGCGTGCGGTTTCGAGGCCCAGCTTGGCGCGCCAGGCCGACA
>JANNGN010000378.1:0-3707 GCA_031403895.1 Rubrivivax sp.
GGGCAGCAACGTCGAACGGATCACGAGGGCGGTAGTGGGTGGAGTGCATGGACTGCATGGACCGCCATTGTGCAAGCGCCATGCCAGTGCAAAGCCGGCGCACTGCATGCGAACATTCACTCCTTCCATCACCGCCCGGGACCAGGCATGCCCACCATCCACGTTGAACTTTTCGCTGGCCGCACGCAGGACCAGAAGCGTGCCCTCGCCCTGGCCCTGACCGAAGCCACCGTCAAGACTCTCGGCGGCTCGGCCGCCAGCATCGACGTCATCTTCCGCGACGTGGAAAAGCACGACTGGGCCACCGGCGGCCAGCTCTGGAGCGACAAGGCGGCGCCCTTGTCCGGTTCAGCGCCCAAGACCTGAAGGCCGCGCCATGAAGACCCTGCTCGTGCGCCACGCGCGCCTGCTGGTGACGATGGATGAACAGCGGCGCGAAATCGCAGACGGCGCCGTCTTCATGCGCGGCGGGGTCGTCGAAGCCGTGGGCCGCAGCGCCGACCTGCCGGCCAGCGCCGACGAGGTCATCGACGCGACGAACCACATCGTCCTGCCGGGCCTCGTCAACACCCACCACCACATGTTCCAGACGCTGACGCGGGCGCTGGCGCCTGACTGCGAACTGTTCGGCTGGCTGCAGACGCTGTACCCGATCTGGGCCCGGCTGACGCCCGAGATGCTGCACGTATCGACACAGCTTGCGATGGCCGAGCTGCTGCTGTCGGGCTGCACCACCACCAGCGACCAGCTCTACCTGTTTCCCAACGGCTGCCGCCTGGACGACACGCTGCATGCCGCCGCTGAAGTTGGCATGCGCCTGCACGCCGCGCGCGGCGCCATGAGCGTGGGCCAGAGCCAGGGCGGGCTGCCGCCCGACAGCGTGGTGGAAGAAGAAGCGGCGATCCTGCGCGACACGCAGCGGCTGATCGAAACCTTCCACGACCCTGCGCGTTATGCCATGCAGCGCATCGTGGTCGCACCGTGTTCGCCCTTCAGCGTCAGCCGCGGCCTGATGCGCGACGCGGCTGAGTTGGCGCGTGCCCACGGCGTCAGCCTGCACACCCACCTGGCCGAGAACGACAGCGACATCGCCTACACGCTGGAAAAGTTCGGCTGCACACCGACTGAGTCCGCCGAACGGCTGGGCTGGCTGGGCCGCGACGTGTGGCACGCGCACTGCGTCAAGCTCGACGCTGCCGGCATCCGGCTGTTCGCGGCCACCGGCACCGGCGTGTCGCATTGCCCGGGCTCGAATATGCGGCTGGGCTCGGGCATCGCGCCCATCCGCGCCATGCGCGATGCCGGCGTGCCGGTAAGCCTGGCGGTGGACGGCTCAGCCAGCAACGACAGCAGCCATCTGCTGGCCGAAGCGCGGCTTGGCCTCTTGCTGCAGCGCGTGGGTTTCGGCGCCAGCGCGCTGTCGGCGCGCGAAATGCTGGAAATCGCCACGCTGGGCGGCGCGCAGGTGCTGGGCCGCGACGACATCGGCGCGCTCGCGCCCGGCATGGCAGCCGACCTGGTGGCCGTGTCGCTGGACCCTGTGGGCCTGGCCGGCGCGCTGCACGACCCGCTGGCTGCCCTGCTGCTGTGCCATGTGCCGCAGGTGTAGCTGAACGTGGTGGCAGGCCAGGTGCTGGTGCGTGAAGGGCGCCTGACGCGGCTGGAACTCGGCGCGCTGGTGGAGCGCCACAACACGCTGTCGCAGCGCCTGGTTCTGGGGGCCTGACCCCCCTACGTTGCACAGCGCATGCTATGTACTTTGGGGGATTCGCTCCTGCCGCAAAGCGAGTGAACTGCGAGGCTCAAAGAGGGGCCCGCATGAACCTGTCCAACACCACCCTGCCGCCGCCAATGGCCGCAACCCTGCTCGTCACTGCCGCAGCCCTGACTGCCGCGCTGGCGCCGCCCCTCTGGCAAACGAACGAGGGCATGCACGCGGCGTCGCCGCTGGCCTGCGAACTGGTGGGTGCAGCGGCATCCGGCCCAACCCAGCTGCGCATCACCAACCGCAGCAAGCTGCCGCTGCCGGCCCGGTCCGCCTTCAGCTGGGCGAGCCTGGGCACACCGGCGCCACTGGGCGGCATGCAGACGCTGGCGCAGGACCTGGCACCCGGTGACAGCGTGGCGCTGAGCACCGGCGCCGTGCTGCATGCCTCGGGTTGCCTGGCGTCGCTGGCAGCATCGCAGTGAAGCGCTGAAGCGCTGGGGGGCTGCCAGGCCGCAGGGCGCGTCAACCCCGCGTGTCCCCCAAGGCGGGCAGTTGTGTGCATCGGCCAGAATGGCGCACCACCTTCAGAGCCCACCCAAGGAGACGCCATGAACGGCCAGATGATGCAGCTGCCGCTGCTTATTTCATCGCTCATCACGCACGCCGAGCGCCACCACGGCGAGCAGGAAGTGGTCTCGCGGCGTGTTGAAGGCGACATCCACCGCTGCACCTACAAGGAAGTTGCCGCGCGCTCGCGCCGCGTCGCCAACGCGCTGGCCGCGCTTAACGTGCAAAGTGGCGAGCGCGTCGCCTCATTGGCCTGGAACGGCTACCGCCACATGGAGCTTTACTACGGCGTCAGCGGCTCCGGCGCCGTGCTGCACACGCTGAACCCGCGGCTGCACCCGGACCAGATCGTCTATATCGCCGACCACGCCGAAGACCAGGTGCTGTTCTTCGACATGACCTTCCTGCCGCTGATCCAGGCCGTGGCCGGGCGCACCAAGACCATCAAACACTGGGTCGCGCTGACCGACCGCGTACACATGCCGGCCGCTGACGTGGCCGCCAGGATTCCGGGCCTGCTGTGTTACGAAGACCTGCTGGCCGCGCAGAGTGAGCAGTACGACTGGCCCAGCTTCGACGAAAACACCGCCAGTTCCCTCTGCTACACGAGCGGCACCACCGGCAACCCGAAGGGCGTGCTGTACAGCCACCGCTCCACCGTGCTGCACACGATGGCTGCCGCGCTGCCAGACTGCCTGGGCGCCAGCGCTGCCGACGTGGTGCTGCCGGTGGTGCCGATGTTCCACGTCAACAGCTGGGGCATCGTCTATCTGGCGCCGATGGTGGGCGCCAAGCTCGTGCTGCCAGGCCCGGGCCTGGACGGCAAGAGCCTGTACGAACTGTTCGAAAACGAAGGCGTCACGCTCTCGGCCGGCGTGCCCACGGTGTGGCAGGGGCTGCTCGCCTATGTCGAAAGCAACGGCCTGAAGTTCAGCACCATGCGGCGCAGCGCCATCGGCGGTTCGGCCTGCCCGCCGGCCATGATCAGGAAATTCCTGGAGGTGTATGGCGTGCGCGTCATCCACGCCTGGGGCATGACCGAGATGAGCCCCATCGGCACCTCGGCCGGCTTCAAGCGCCAGCACCTGACGCAGTCGGCCGAGCAGAAACTGGCCGTCATGGCCACGCAAGGTCGCGCGGTCTTCGGCGTGGACATGAAGATCGTCAGCGAAGACGGCGCCGAGCTGCCCTGGGACGGCAAGGAGTCGGGTGACGTGCTGGTGCGCGGGCCCTGGATCATCAGCCGCTACTACAAGGACGAAGGTGGCGACCCGCTGGTACTCGACAAGGACGGCAGGGGCTGGTTCCCCACCGGCGACGTGGCCAAGTTCGATGCCGACGGCTACATGATCATCACCGACCGCAGCAAGGACGTCATCAAGTCGGGCGGCGAATGGATCGGCAGCATCGACCTCGAAAACATCGCCATGGC
>JANNGN010000379.1:0-1979 GCA_031403895.1 Rubrivivax sp.
GGCGGCATCTGCAGCGTCGCGTGCGATGCGTGCCGCGGCCAGGTTGATGTCGCGCGCCACATGCGCCAGGGCATAGTCTTCCTGGGCGATTGAGGTGGCGCCGAAGGTATTGGTCTCGATGATGTCGGCGCCAGCGCGCAAGTAGGCGTCGTGGATCTCGCGCAGGATGTCCGGACGCGTCAGTGCCAGCAGATCGTTGTTGCCCTTCAGGTCCTTGGTGTGGTCGGCAAAGCGCTGGCCACGAAAGTCGGCTTCGCTCAAGTGGTAGCGCTGGATCTGCGTTCCCATCGCGCCATCGATGATGACGATGCGCTGCTGCAGCAGTGGAAGTAGCAAGGCTGCGCGGGTGTAGGCGACGCTGGGCAGTTTCATCGCTCGAATTGTAGGAGCGCAGCGCCAGCGCCATTGCCCGGCTCGGAGGAGCTTGGCACGGAACAGCCCGGCGCGCAACAGCCAAGCGCGAGACGGTGGCCCTGATCCGCGTGCCAGGTTCCCGGCCGCACAGGACCAGATCTCAAATCAATGCATCACCAGCGGCTGCTGGGCCATCACGGTGAAGCCGCCGATGAACTCGTCCAGCGCCTCTTCGTTGGGCCCCTGCTCGACCAAGGCCTGCACGCCCTGTTGAAAATGCTGGGCCAGCGCACCCTCGATGTAAATTTCCTTGCGCGCGAACTTGTCGACGATCTCGTAGCCGCCGCGCCCCATCGCCGGCTCACCGTTGACCGATGGCAACTCAAAGGCGACGACGACGAAGTTGTCAGAGTTGTAGAGCATTTGCATGGCGTGATTCTCCTGGCTCCAAGGTGGGATCGAGCCAGCGGATTTCAAGCGGCTGCGGTCAGATCAGGAATCAGGGCGAGGTTGCCTCCGTGCTGAGCTGCAGCTCGAACACCATGCCGGCGCGCGGCACGGTCATGCGCAGCCGCACCGGCCAGTGGCCGCGCTGTGCATCGAGCCAGGCATCCACGCGCCAATCCATCGGGCGCTGCGGCTGGCGCATGACATGCGTGGCGAGCACCGGCCCGTGCGGCGTGTCGACGACAACCGCACCCTGGTTGACAAAGCTCCACACATCGCCGACACCGCGACCATCGACGACGAACAGCGCCACCTGGGGCGGCACCTGCCCCGCCGCATTGGCGATCGCAGCCAGTTGGACGATCCAGCTCAAGCGGTCCTGCGCGCCCGGCCAGGCCGGGTACTCAACGCGCGGGCCGGAGAACGTGATGCGGCCGCTGGCGCGCTGAAAATTGGCGGCCAACGCGCCACGGCCGCGCCGGCTGTCGACGAAACGTTCGGGCGCCAGGCCGGCGACGACGAAACCCCCGCTGCTGGATTGCTGCCACAGCGGCGCGCCGCGCACATCGGCGTGCAGCGTCAGACGGTAGTGCGCGGCGTCGTGTTGCCATTCGAGCCTGGCCTGTCCGGTGTGCGCGCCCCATTGCAATGCATAGCGCAGCTCGGCAGGCGCCGGCATGCTCGTGGCATACACCGGCGGCGGTTGCGCGGCGCTGGGGCCGGCGGCGGCGGGCGTTGGCTCGTCGCTGGCGTCGGTGGCTGGCGCAGCGCCAGGCCCTGTGCCCGCCGCCGCGCTTGTCGCAGTGACTGGCGCCGTGTTTGTCGAAGGCACTGGCGCCACGCTTGTCGTAGTGTCCGGCGCCGTGCTTGTCGCAGTGGCTGGCGCCGTGTTCGTCGAAGGCACCGGCGCCACGCTTGTCGTAGTGTCCGGCGCCGTGCTTGTCGCAATGACTGGCGCCGTGTTCGTAAAAGGCATTGGCGCCGTGCTTGCCGGTGTGACCGGTGCCGGGCTTGTCGCAGTGACCAGCGCCGCGCTTGTCGTTGTGACTGGCGCCGTACTGGGTGCGGTGACTGGCGCCATGCCTGGCTCAACGACCGTTGCGCCAGACGGTGTTGCACTGTCAAGCCGTGGCTGCCGGGCCGACTTCGCCGGTGCGGCGGTCAGGCCGCGCTGCTGG
>JANNGN010000380.1:0-2976 GCA_031403895.1 Rubrivivax sp.
GAAAAGGAAGAGCGCGGCAACAAGGGCGCAGCGCTGACCACTTTTGTCAGCCTGGCCGGCCGCTACCTGGTGCTGATGCCCAACAACCCGCGCGGTGGTGGCGTGAGCCGCCGCATCGAAGGCGAAGAGCGCGAAGAACTCAAAGAAAACCTGGAGCAGCTCGACTACCCGAAAGGGATGTCGCTCATCGCGCGCACCGCCGGCATCGGCCGCAGCGCCGCCGAGCTGCAGTGGGACCTGAACTACATGCTCAAGCTGTGGGACGCCATCGACGGCGCGTCCAAGGCGGGCAAGGGCGCCTTCCTGATCTACCAGGAAAGCAGCCTCGTGATCCGCGCCATCCGCGACTACTTCACCGCGGACATCGGCGAGATCCTGATCGACACCGACGACATCTTCGAGCAGGCGCAGCAGTTCATGAACCACGTGATGCCGGAAACGGCCAATCGCGTGAAGCGCTACAAGGACGACGCGCCGCTGTTCAGCCGCTTCCAGATCGAACACCAGATCGAAACCGCCTTCAGCCGCACCGTCAACCTGCCCAGCGGCGGCGCCATCGTCATCGACCACACCGAGGCACTCGTCAGCGTCGATGTGAACTCGGCGCGCTCCACGCGCGGCAGCGACATCGAAGAAACCGCCACCCGCACCAACCTGGAAGCCGCCGACGAGATCGCGCGCCAGATGCGGTTGCGCGACCTGGGTGGCCTGATCGTCGTGGACTTCATCGACATGGAAGAGTCGAAGAACCGGCGCGAGGTGGAACAGCGCCTGCGCGACGGCCTGCGCTCTGACCGCGCGCGCGTGCAATTCAGCAGCATCAGCAAGTTCGGCCTGCTCGAACTGAGCCGCCAGCGCCTGCGCCCGGCCTTGAGCGAAGGCAACCACATCACCTGTCCGCGCTGCAACGGCACCGGCCACATCCGCGACACTGAGTCTTCTGCGCTGCAGATCCTGCGGATGGTGCAGGAAGAGTCGATGAAGGAAAACACCGCCGCCGTGCACGTGCAGGTGCCGGTGGAGGTGACGAGCTTCCTGCTTAACGAGAAGCGCACCGAGATCACAAAGATCGAACTCAAGCAGCGCGTGACCGTGCTGCTGGTGCCCAACAAGCATCTCGAAACGCCCAACTACAAGCTGGAACGCCTGCGCCACGACGACCCGCGGCTTGAAGGGCTGCAGGCCAGCTACACGATGATCGAAGAGCCGTCCGACGAGGTCGGCATCACGCGCCGTCGAACTTTGGATGACCGGGCCAAGCCGAAGCAGGAACCCGTCATCAAGGGCGTGCTGCCCGACGGCCCCGCGCCAGCAGCGCCGGTGCCGGCACCCAAGCCCGTGGCCGCTGCGGCCCCGCTGGCTGCACCGCCCGTGGTGGCTGCGCCGGTCGCTGCACCGGTGGCGGCTGGCTCTGGCTTCTTTGGTTGGGTCAAGAAGCTCCTGGGCGGTACACCCGCGCCAGCGCCCGTCACAGCCCCGACGGCCGTGGCAGCGGCAACCGCGAATGCCGTCGTGGCACCGGCTGCCGACAAGCGCGATGGCCGGCGCGGTGAACGCACCGAACGTGGCGGTGAGCGCGGCGGCCGAGGTGGCGACCGCGGCCCGCGTGGTGGCCGTGGTGAGCGCGGGGCACGCGAAGGCCAGGAGGGTCGCGACACCCGCCGCCCACGCCCCGAAGGCGCACCCGCCGTCGAAGGCGCGGCGCCTGCCGAGCGCGAAGCCCGCCCGCCGCGCAACGACAACAGCCGCCGCGGTCCGCGCGCCGAGCGGCCCGCGCGCCCGGATGAGATCAGCGCCACGGGTGTGGTGCAGCAGTTCGTTGACACCATCCCCGTGCCGATCCCTGAAGGTGGCGCGCCTGAGGGCGAAGCGCGCGATGGCCGCCGCCGCCGCCGGCGTGGTGGGCGTGACCGCGGCGAAGGCAGCAGCGCAGACACCGCGCAGCACAACCTGGCCTTGGCCAACAGCAACGGCGAAGCCCAGGCCGCCGACGCAGCGCCTGCTGAATCAGCGCCTGCTGAAAGCGCCCAGACCGCTGAGCCCGGAGCCGAGCGCGAGCGTGGCCGCCGCCGTGGCCGTGGCCGTGATCGCGACCGTGACGGCCCGCGTGAACCGCAAGCCGATCAAGGCGCCGACCACAGTGCCGCGCTGAACGCGATGCCGGAGACACCAGCCGGCGCAGCCGTCACCGCTGCCGAGCACCTGCCGGTGCTGGCGCCGGCGCCGGTGGACGCCCCGGTGATCCCGGCCGACGCGGCGCCGGTTGTCGCGGCTGCCCCGCAGCCCGCGCCCGCTGCTGCGGTGCATACACCGGCGCCGCCGGTTTCTGCCCCGGCGCCGCAAGCCGAACCCGTCCGCGCCGAACCCTACGTGCTGCAGACCGACACACTGGCCTCGCTGGCCGCCGCCGCCGGCCTGCAGTGGGTGCAGTCGGACGCCGACAAGATCAGCGCCGTTCGCGCTGCGCTGGCAGCCGAACCGCCAGCCGTACACATGCCGCGAGCGCCACGCCGCCATGTGCTGGTGGACGACGGCCCGCTCGTGCTGGTGGAGACGCGCAAGGACCTGTCGCAGTTGAAGCTGCCTTTCGATCAGCAGCAAAGGTCAGTCTGAAGCCGTTCTCCAGCCAAAGGCAGCGCGACGACATGCACAACCGCCGCCCTGCCCGGACCGGCCCGGCCCGACGGCCTGGTGCCTGAAACTGGCGGCCCGGCGCTTCAGAGGGCCGCGCTGAACCCGGGCCGCAGCGTGCAGCTCAGTGGCAGAACGCGGTGTCAGGGCAAGCGTTCAAGCGCGCGCTGATAGACCGGGTCGTGCATCAGATCGTCCCAGGGCAGCGGCGGCGTCTGCGGCAGCAGCGCGTGGCGGCGCTGCTCGCTGTCCGGGTCCGGGTGCCAGTGGCCGGCTGCCGCAGCTTGCGCCAGGCCTGAGAGCAACGCATCCACGGCCTGCCCGCCATCCACCGACTGGTTGCAC
>JANNGN010000381.1:0-17573 GCA_031403895.1 Rubrivivax sp.
CTGAGCGACGCCGAAGTGGCGGCCTACGACGCGCCGTTTCCCGACGCCAGCTACAAGGCCGCATTGCGCGCTTTTCCGAACCTGGTGCCGGACGGCGCCGACGCCCCTGGCGCAGCGCTCAGCCGCGAAGCCGCCACCTTCTGGCGCGAGCGTTGGGCGGGCGACAGCTTCATGGCCATCGGCATGCAAGACCCGGTGCTCGGGCCAGCAGCGATGCGCTCGCTGCACCGGCTCATCAGGAACTGCCCGCCGCCGCTGGAGGTGCCCGAGGCGGGGCACTTCGTGCAGGAGTGGGGCGCGCCCATTGCCGCCGCCGCGCTGTCGCGTTTCTTGCTGGCCTGACGATGGACCTGGACGCGTTGCGAGCCTTCTTTCGCCTGTCGCCCTACATGGTGGACCTGGGCGTGGAGCCGGTGGCCGTGGGCGACGGCCGCGTCAGCACCGTGCTGCCCATCGCGCTGCGGCACCAGCAGCACACCGGCCAGGTACACGCCGGCGTGATGGCGGCAATGGCCGACCACAGCATGGGTGCGGCGGCGCAGACGCTGGCACCCGCCGGACTCTGGGCGATCACCGCTGAACTCAAGACCAGCCAGTTGCGCCCGGGCAAAGGCGAGCGCCTGGTGTGCGAGGCCGTGGTCATCAAGGCCGGCCGCACCTTGAGCTTCACCGAGGCTGAAGTTTTTGCAGAAACAGCCGGCCAGCGCAGGCTGGTGATGAAGGCCTCTGCCACCATGGCTCTGGTGGGACACTGAGCAGGCACTGAGCAGTTACTGAGGACAGCCATGCGCCAGACACTCGACTACTTGCTGAACGACTGGCTGGGCGTTTCTTCGCTGCTGTCGCGCCCACGTTTTGCAGACCATTCGCTGGAGACCTTCGCGCAGGTGCTGGACACCTGCGAACGCATCGCGCGCGAGAAATTTGCGCCTTTCAACCGGCTGTGCGACACGCAGGAGCCCCACTTTGACGGCGTCAAAGTGCAGCTACCGCAGGCCACCCACGATGCGTGTGCGGCGTATGTCGGCTCCGGCATGCTGGCGGCGGCGCAGGACTATGAGCTTGGCGGCATGCAGTTGCCCTGCGTCATCGAGATGGCGGCGAACGCCTTCTTCAGCAAGGCCAGCGTGGCGCTGGGTGGCTACGCCATGCTCACCGGCGGCAATGCCAACCTGCTGATGGCGCACGGCACACCGCTGCAGCGCGAGGTTTTTGCGCGATCAGAATTTGCTGGCCGCTGGTTCGGCACCATGTGCCTGAGTGAGCCGCAGGCGGGTTCGTCGCTCAGCGACGTGGCCACGCGCGCAGTGCCCGATGGCGTTGACTTCGAAGCCGATCCGCTGGGCCCGCGCTACCGCCTGCGCGGCAACAAGATGTGGATCAGCGCCGGTGAACACGAGCTCACCGAGAACATCGTGCATCTGGTGCTGGCCAAGATTCCGGGCGCCGATGGCAAGCTGCCGCCGGGCACCAAAGGCATCTCGCTCTTCATCGTGCCCAAGCACCTGGTGAACGAAAACGCCCAACTCACCGGCGAGCGCAATGACGTGGCGCTGGCCGGCCTGAATCACAAGCTGGGTTACCGCGGCACCACCAACGCGCTGCTCAATTTCGGTGAAGGCAAGTTCCCGCTGCGCGGTGCATCGGGCGGTGGCCTTGACGGCGCTGGTTCCGGCGCTATCGGCTACCTTGTCGGCCAGCCCGGCGCAGGCCTGCGCTGCATGTTCCACATGATGAACGAGGCGCGCATCGGCGTCGGCCTGGGCGCCGTGATGCTGGGTTGTGCGGGATACGAAACCAGCCTCGACTATGCCCGGCAAAGGCCGCAGGGCCGGCCCATCACGGGCAACGGCAAAGACAGCACGCAGCCCCAGGTGCCGCTGATCCAGCACGCCGACATCAAGCGCATGCTGCTGGCGCAGAAGTCCTATGTCGAAGGCGGCCTGGCGCTGGCGCTGTACTGCGCGCGCCTGGTCGATGAACTGCACACCGGCGATGAAGTCCACGCGCGCGACGCCGGACTGCTGCTGGAGATGCTGACCCCCATCGCCAAGAGCTGGCCCAGCGAGTGGTGCCTGGAGGCCAATTCGCTGGCGATCCAGGTGCTGGGCGGTTATGGCTACACACGCGACTTCCCGGTCGAGCAGTACTGGCGCGACAACCGCCTGAACATGATTCACGAAGGCACGCACGGCATCCAGGGGCTGGACCTGCTGGGCCGCAAGGTGGTGATGCAGGGCGGCGCCGGCCTGACGCTGCTGGCCGACCGCATCAACGCCACGGTCCAGCGTGCCGGCCCGCTGCAAGGACTGGCGGCGCCTGCCGATCAACTCGCCGCCGCCTGGCTGCACCTGCTGGCGGCCACCGAGTCGGCCTGGTCCACCGGTGTGCCCGAAGAAGCCCTGGCCAATGCCACTCCGTACCTGCAGGCCTTTGGCCATGTCGTGCTGGCCTGGTTGTGGCTGGACGTGGCCACGTCGGTGCGCCGCAGCACGGCCCATCTGTCTGCAGCACCAGCGGCCGACCCCGCGCACGCCGGCAAGCTGGCGGCCATGCGTTATTTCTACGCCTATGAACTGCCCAAGATCGACGCTTGGCTCGCGGTGGTGAGCCAGCGCGAGCCGGTCTGCCGGTTGATGCATGACGAACAGTTCTGAGCATGCGCACCAAGACGGTCGAGAAGTGGGCCTGGGTGCGCATCAACGTTGGCCTGCTGGCACTTCAGTAAACCATTCACCGAACACACAGGAGGCCACCATGGGCACACCGATCCAGAAACTCTTCGACTTGAGCGGCCAGACCGCGCTTGTCACCGGCGGCTCGCGGGGCCTGGGCTTGCAGATGGCCGAGGCGCTGGGCGAAGCGGGGGCCAAAGTCATGCTCGTCTCGCGCAAGGCCGCTGACCTGGAAGAAGCCGCAGCGCATCTGGCCGCGCGCGGCATCGACGCGCGCTGGATCGCCGCCGACGCCAGCAAACCCGCCGATGTGCAGCGTGTCGTCGATGAAACGATGCAGCGTCTGGGCCGTATTGACATCCTGGTCAACAACGCTGGCGCCACCTGGGGCGCAGCCGCTGAAGACCACCCGCTGGAGGCCTGGGACAAGGTGATGAACCTCAACATCCGCAGCCTCTTCCTGTTTGCGCAGGCCGTCGCCAAGGCCAGCATGATTCCGCACAAACACGGCCGCATCATCAACATCGCCAGCATCGCGGGCCTGGGCGGCAGCATGGACGTGAAGTTCATCGCCTACGGCACCAGCAAGGGCGCGGTGGTCAACTTCACGCGCACGCTGGCGGCAGAGTGGGGCGCGCATGGCATCACCGTCAACGCGCTGGCGCCGGGCTTCTTTCCGAGCAAGATGACGAAGGGCGTGCTGGAACACTTGGGCGTTGAAAAGCTCGCCCAGGCCGCGCCGCTGAAACGCATTGGCGATGACGACGACCTGAAAGGTGCCGTGCTGCTGTTTGCCAGCGCGGCGGGCAAACACATCACGGGCCAGATTTTGGCGGTCGATGGCGGTGTCAGCTCGGTACACGGCGGATGAAGCCCGGCCAGATTCAATTCCCGCGGCGCATCCCGTTTGCCGAAGAACTGGGGCTCGAACTCTGGGGCTTTGGCGGCGGCAAGGCCGAGTTGCGGGTTGACCTGGCAGAGGCGCACCTGAACAGCTGGGAGGTGGCGCACGGCGGCGTCTTGATGACGCTGCTGGACGTCACCATGGCGCATGCGGCCCGCAGCGCCAATTCGCAGTCGCTCGACCATGGCCCGGGCGTGGCCACGGTGGAGATGAAAACCAGCTTCATGCGCCCCGCCGAAGGCGAACTGCGCGCCCTGGGCACGGTGCTGCACAAGACCACCACCATGGCCTTCACCGAAGGCAGTGTGTTCAATGGCAGCGGGCAACTGTGCGCGCACGCCACAGCGACCTTCAAATACATGCGCGCGCTGCCCGTCGGCGGGCACCAGGTCAAAGCACTGCAACAGCCGCCCAGCATCAAGGAGCCATCATGAAAAATCAACGCATCGTGCTCGCCGCACGCCCCACCGGCGAGGCCAGCACCGAACACTTCCGGCTTGAGACCGTGGACGCGCCCGCCGTGCCTGACGGCCATGTTCTGGTGCGCGTGCACTACCTGAGCCTGGACCCGTACATGCGCATGCGCATGAACGACGGCAAGAGTTACGCCGCGCCGGTTGCGCTGGGCGATGTGATGGTGGGCGGCACGGTGGGCGAGGTGCTGGAGTCGCGCCACGAGCGTTTTGCCGTCGGTGACAAAGTGATGTGCAGCGGCGGCTGGCAAGAACTGACAGTGCAGGACGCACGCGCGCCCGGCGTGATCCGCAAGGTCGATGCAACGCAGATCCCCTTGCAGGCCTTCCTGGGCGCTGTCGGCATGCCAGGCGTCACCGCGTGGGTGGGGCTGAACCACATCATCGAAGCCAAGGCCGGCGAGACGATCGTGGTCGATGCCGCCAGCGGAGCGGTCGGCAGCGCCGTCGGCCAACTCGCCAGGGCCAAGGGCTGCCGCGTGGTGGGCTTGGCGGGTGGTGCCGACAAGTGCGCCTATGTCAAGGGCGAACTCGGCTTCGATGCCTGCATCGACCACAAGGCGCACCGCGACTTTGCGTCGTTAGCCGAAGCCTTGGACGCGGCCGCGCCGCAGGGTGTGGACGGTCTCTTCGAAAACGTTGGCGGGCTGATCCTGGACGTGGTGCTGTCGCGCATGAACGCCTTCGGCCGTGTGGCGCTGTGCGGCATGATTTCGGGCTACGACGGCCAGTCGCTGGCCATCAACAACGCACGCTTGCTGCTGACGCAAAGGCTCAAGCTGCAAGGCTTCATCGTCAGTGAACACATGCCGTTGTGGCCGGCGGCGCTGAAGGAACTGAGCGGTTTGGTGGTGGCTGGACAGCTCAAGTACCGCGAGAGCGTGGCGCAGGGCATTGCCGCTGCGCCTGAGGCTTTCCTGGGGCTGCTGAAGGGCAAGAACTTCGGCAAGCAACTGGTCAAACTGATTTGAACTGGACCTGGCAGCGCTTCCAGCAACTGGGCGTCGACAACCTCTACGACGCGCTGGCGCTGCGTTGCCGCGTCTTCATCCTGGAGCAGGGCGCCTACCTCGACCCGGACGGCATCGACCGCCACGCCTGGCACCTGCTGGGGCGCGACGCAGCAGGGGTGCTGCAGGCCTACTTGCGCGTGGTGGACCCGGGTTTGAAATACGCCGAGCCGTCGATCGGCCGCGTCATCACGTCGCCCGAGACACGCGGCACGGGCCTGGGCCGTGTGCTGTTTGCCGAAGGCGTGGCGCGCTGCACGGCAGCCTGGCCGGGGCAGGGCATCCGCATCAGCGCGCAGGCGCATCTGGAACGCTTGTACGGCAGCTATGGTTTCGAGCGGGTCGGTGAGACTTACCTCGAAGACAACATCCCACACCTGGAAATGTTGAAGGGGCTGAAGGCGCCATGAACACGCACGAGGTCTTCAACCAGAGCCAGCCGCTGGTGGATGTGAACCTGTACCGGGCCAACCGGCCGCTGCGCGACGCGCTGGCGCTGCATGCGCCGGGCCTGGACACGACGCGGCTTTGTGCCATCGGCCAGGAAGTGGGCTCGGCGGAAGTTCAAGCCCACGCCCGCCTGGCCAACACGCACACACCCGTGCTGCACACGCACGACGGTGTCGGCAGGCGCATTGACGAGGTCGAGTTCCATCCCAGCTACCACGCGCTGCTGGGCCGGGCTTTGCACCACGGCTTGCATGGCACGCCGTGGGCCGGTGGCGCAAACGCGCATGTGGAGCGCGCCGCCGGCTTCATGCTGTTCACTGAAGCCGAACCTTCGGTGCTGTGCCCCGTGTCGATGAGCTACGCCGTCACGCCCGCATTGCGCGCCAACCCGGCTTTGTACGCAGCGTGGGGCCCGAAGCTCGCGGCCACCGCCTATGACCCGCGCTTCGTGCCGATGCCGCACAAGTCGGCCGTTACCATGGGCATGGGGATGACGGAAAAGCAGGGTGGCTCCGACGTGCGCGCCAACACCACGCGTGCTGAACACGACGGCAGCGACGCCTGGGGCGAACGCTACCGCCTCAGCGGCCACAAGTGGTTTTTCTCGGCGCCAATGTGCGACGCTTTCCTGGTGCTGGCGCAAACCACGGCCGGCCTTAGCTGTTTCTTCCTGCCGCGCTGGCTGCCCGAATCTGCCAATCACGCCAGCTTGAACGCCATCCACATCCAGCGCCTCAAACACAAGCTCGGCAACCAGGCCAATGCCAGTTCCGAAGTCGAGTTCCAAGATGCCAGCGCGTGGCTGATTGGCGAAGCAGGCCGCGGCGTGCCGCAGATCCTGGCCATGGGCGCGCTGACGCGGCTGGACTGCGCACTGGGCACTGCCGGCCTGATGCGCCAGGCGCTGTCGATTGCGCTGCACCACACGGCGCAGCGCCAGGCCTTCGGCAAAGCGCTGATCGACCAGCCCTTGATGAAAAACGTGCTCGCCGACCTGGCGCTGGAAAGCGAAGCCGCCACGGCCTTGGCGATGCGGCTGGCGGTGGCCGTGGACCGCACCGAGAACGGCGTTGATGGGCACGAACAAGTGATGCGCCGGCTGCTCACGCCGGTGGCCAAGTTCTGGGTCTGCAAACGCGGCAGCGCCTTTGCGCAAGAGGCCATGGAATGCCTGGGCGGCAATGGCTATGTCGAGGCTGAAGGTGCAGGCGGCGGCGTGATGGCGCGCATCTACCGCGAGATGCCGCTGAACAGCATCTGGGAAGGCGCCGGCAACATCATGGCGCTGGACTTGTTGCGCGCCGTCCGAGGCAAAGACGGTGGCGCCGACGTGGCGGCGGCGATCGAGCGCGAATGTGCGTCCGCGCGCGGCGCCCACCCCGCCTTTGACCGTGCTGCACAGCATGCACTGCTGCAAGTGGATGGCGTTGTGCCCGAAGCGCAAGGGCGCCGCCTGGCGCGTGAGGTGGCGTTGTTGCTGCAGGCCGCGCTGCTGTTCCGCCAGTCACCGCCTGCCGTCTTCGCCGCTTTCTGCGACACGCGGCTGGCCGATGCGTCCGACGTGTTCGGCGTGCTTGGCGCGGCCCACGATCTTGACACCCTGATCAGACGGGCGATGCCCACGGAGACACCATGACTGATGCCCACAAGGAACTCATCCTGCACCACTACGACGGCTCGCCGTTCTCCGAAAAACTGCGCCTCATTTTCGGCTTGAAGGGCCTGGCCTGGCGCTCGGTGAAGATTCCCGTCATCCTGCCCAAGCCCGACGTGGTGGCGCTCACCGGCGGCTACCGCAAGACGCCCATCGTGCAGGTGGGGGCTGACGTGTATTGCGACACCGCGCTCATCGCAAAGCTGATCGAGCAGCGCGAGCCCAAACACACGCTGTATCCGGCCAGCGCGCCGCTGGCGCCGCTGCTGGCGCAATGGGCCGACAGCACACTCTTCTGGACCGTCATTCCCTACGCCATGCAGCCGGCCGGCCTGGCGCACATCTTCAGCGGCGTGGCGCCAGAAGTGTTGAAGGCTTTCGCCGCCGACCGCGCGCCCTTCACCGCCGGCATGAAGCGCCAGACCGCTGCCGACGCCGCCGCCAATCTGGGCCACTACCTGGCCGCGCTGGACGCGCACCTGGCTGACGGCCGCCACTGGCTGTTTGGCAAGGAGGTTTCGGTGGCCGACTTCTCGGTGGCGCATAACGGCTGGTACTTGAGACGCGCCGGGCCGCTGGCGGACATCTTCAAACCGCACGCGCATTTCAGCGCCTGGCTCGAACGCGTGCTGACGCTGGGCCACGGCAAGCCCGAACGCATGGGCAGCGACGAGGCGCTGCAGCTCGCGGCCAGCGCCACCTCGCACGCCGCCTGCAGCGTGGCGCCGGGCCTTGGTTTCGAGGCCGGGCAGGCCGTCACCGTCACGCCCACCGACTACGGCCAGGACCCGGTAGCCGGCACGCTGGTCGGCCTGTCCAACGACGAGGTGGTGCTGCGCCGCAACGACGACCGCGCCGGCACCGTGCATGTGCACTTTCCGCGCGCCGGCTTCCAGATCAAGAAGGAGCAGCCATGAGCCATTTGCGAGGCGGCATTGCCGTCATCACCGGCGCGGCCTCGGGGTTCGGCCTGGAAAGCAGCCGCATCGCCGCCCGCCTGGGCATGAAGATCGTGATGGCCGATGTGCAGGCTGATGCACTCGCCACCGCGCAGACCGAGATCGAAGCACTCGGAGCGCAGGTTCTGCCTTTCAGGCTGGACGTGTCGAAGGCGGCGCAAGTCGAAGCCCTGGCCGCCGCAACGCTGCAACGTTTCGGCACGCCGAATTTCGTCTTCAACAACGCCGGCGTCGGCGCGGGTGGCCTGATCTGGGAACACACGCTGAAGGACTGGGAGTGGGTCATCGGTGTCAACCTGATGGGGGTGGCGCACGGCCTGCGCGTGTTCACGCCGTTGATGCTGGCGGCGGCCGCCAAAGACCCGGCCTGGCGCGGCGACATCGTCAACACCGCCAGCATGGCAGGCTTGCTGAATGCGCCGAACATGGGCGTTTACAACGTCAGCAAGCACGCTGTGGTGGCGATGAGCGAAACCCTCTACCAGGACCTGGCGCTCGTCACCGAACAGGTCCACGCGCATGTGCTGTGCCCCTTCTTCGTGCCCACCGGCATCCACCAGAGCGAACGCAACCGGCCTGCCGACATGGCCGCCGCGCCGCCCACGCGCAGCCAGCTCATCGCGCAGGCCATGAGCGACCAGGCGGTGACGAAGGGCAAGGTCAGCGCGGCGCAGGTGGCGCAATTCGTGTTTGACGCCTGCGCGCACAACCACTTCTACATCTACAGCCACCCAAAGAGCCTGGCCAGCGTGCAGGTGCGGCTGGAAGACATCATGACGCCGCGCAACCCGACCGACCCTTTCGCGGCCAAGCCGGAACTGGGCCTGAAGTTGCGCGCCGACCTGAAGGGCGCGTAGGCGGCCTAACAGCCGAGTGATACGGCCTGCAAAGGCCTCTGCGTCGCCGCATCGGTGACGACGAAGACGACCCGCCGCGGGTGCTCGGGCACGCCGCGGCTGACGCTCAACTGCATGCTGCCGCCCTGCGCGGCGGCCCAGGCCGGCACGGGTTTGTACAGCCGCACGACGTGGTCGTGGCGCAACGTCTCACCGGCGTTTTCACCGGCGCGCACCTTGCTGATGTGCTGGTCTTCCAACACCGCCCAATACCCTGAGAGTTGAGTGGAGGCGGCGCGCGTGGCGGCCACCTGTGCCGTCACGGTGTCGCCTTCGCGGCTGAGCGTCAGGCTCACTGGCGAGGCCGTGGTTTCGGGCAGCTTGTGCCGCTGATTCCAGTCTCGCCAGTCTTGTCCATTCGCCACCACCTGGGGCGTGTAAACCTGCCGGCTGCCGGCCCGTTGCGCCAGATCGTGCTGCCGGTTCGTGGCTTCGACGGACGCAAAACGGTCGGGCCAGCCGAGCCGGTCCCAGTAATTGACGTGAAAGGCCAGCGCCAGCACATCGGGCTTGCCTTTCAGCGTGCTGAGCCAGCGGTCAGCCGGTGGGCAGGAACTGCAGCCTTCGCTGGTGTAGAGCTCGATGAGTGCGGGCGCGGTGCCACTGCGCGTGGCCTGGCAGCCGGGGGCAGCCATGGCCGTCGAGGCAGCGCCCAGCGAGACACCAAACAACACAAGGGGCGGCAACAGCTTCATGGCACCTCCGGCGAAAAGGGTTGCTTCAAAAAAGGTTCAGAGGCTTGCAGTCGGCCCGCCAACACAAAGCTTACGACGCTGACCGCTGACCGCTGACCGCTGACCGCCAAGCACTCAGCCTGGAAACGGCAATTGGCCGCTTTGCTGCGCTGGGACCACGGCATGAACACTGGCATTTGTGGTCACGATCCCGTTCACCTCGCGGGTCCGAGCGCTGCGCATGCCGCGCGCGCTCAAGCGGGCAGCAGCAGCCCTTCGTGCAACGCCACCCGTTCGAGAGCGCCTTCAAAGAGCGCACGCGACGCGGCGGCCACCTGTTGCAGGTGTGCGTGCAGCGCCGCGTCGGCCGGGCTGCGCAGCGCGCAGTCGGCGCTGTAGGCCTCGAAGTGCGACAGCTGCATCAGCAGTTCAGCCACATGGCGTGGGCATTCACAGGCGACGGTGGACGACAGGCCGGCGATGTCGGCCAGCACGGTGTCGTCAAAGCGGCGGGGCGGCGGCGCGGTTGCAGCCGCCTGGGCGGCGGGTGCAGGCCGGGCCAGGCCGCGCAGCCACTGGCCAATGACCGCGTCGGCCTGCGGTTCGCGCAGCAACTGCACGCCAGCCAGCGCCAGGCGTTCGCACACGGCGTCGGAGGCAAAGCGGTAAAGCACCGCCTTGGGCACCGCCGCAAAGGCCGGCGCGGCGGCGTCGCATTGATCCAACCAGCCGTCGTGCAAACGCGGTTCGTGCACCAGCAGCGCATCGACTGCCTTGCGGCCGACCGCCGCCGCAGCCTGGGCGACATCGGCATAGGGACCGGACAGCCGCAGGGACTGGCGGCCCACCTGCCCCGTCAGCCCCATCTGCCAGGCGCGCACGACGGCGGGGCGCTGCAAGCGCGCGGCCAACGCGGCGCCCACCACCACCAGGTGCCACGCTCGGCTGCTGGCGGCCTGGCGCTTGCCGTGCGCAGCGCTTGGCTGCGGCCTGGGCGCGGGCAACCCACCCGCGTGGGTGGCGGCCACCGCCTGCAGCTGCGCCATGTCCAGACCGGCCAGGCCGCCGATGGCGTGGCCGAGGTCGCTCAGGCGCTTCAAGAGCGCCAGCCGCTGCACGTCGGCGGCCGAGTACAGGCGCTGGCCGCTGGGCGACAGCGCGGGTTGGGCCACCGCGTAGCGCCGTTCCCAGACTCGCAGCGTGGCCACCGGCATGCGCACCATGCGCGCCACGGCGCCGCTGCGGTGGCGCGGTACTTCAGCGTCGGTGGGGGGGCGGGGCCTGGTTCGCGGGGCCATGGGCAGCTCGCAGTGAAGTGGGTTTGACGCCGATTGTCGGACATTGTCGCGAGGTCATGTTGCAAGTGAACTCAAAATGAATCGTTACTTGCTATCCTGCGTCGCATGAAAAGCTGTTCCATCGTTTCCTGGCACGTAGCCGTGATTGGCGCTGGCGTCGCCGGTGCGACCTGCGCCCAGGCGCTGCACGAAGCCGGCCATGGGGTGAGGGTGTTCGACAAGGCGCGTGGCCCGGGCGGGCGGCTGGCGACGCGGCGCGCGCTCTGGGTGGACGCCCTGGGGCAAGGGCGCACGACGCGCTTCGACCATGGCGCGCCCGGCTTCGGCGCGCGCTCACCCGCCTTCCGCCGTTTCACTGAACACGCGCTGCAGGCCGGCTGGCTGGCCCGATGGGCGCCTGCGGCCGACAGCCGCGGCCTGGCCCTGGCCGCTGACGGCCCGGGCTTGTTGCCGGTGCCGGACATGCCCACGCTGTGCAGCCAGTTTCTGCGCGGCGTCGATGCCTACTGGGCCAGCCCGGTGTCGGCCCTTCGGCGCGGGCCTGGCGGCTGGCAGCTGCAGGGCCCGAATGCGCTGCTGGGCGAAGGTTTCGATGCGGTCGTGCTGGCGCTGCCGCCGGCACAGGCCGGCGCACTGCTGGCAGACCACCACCGCAGTTGGGCGCGGCACGCCGCGCTCGCTTTGATGCAGCCCTGCTGGACGCTGATGGGCGTGGCCGCTGCGCCAACGGCGGCGCTTGGCTGGGACATCGCACGTCCCCGCACCGGTCCGCTGGCCTGGGTGCAGCGCAACGACACCCGCCCCGGCCGCGAGCAGCGCGCCGGTGAAGCGCATTGGGTGCTGCACGCGCGCCCGGCCTGGAGCCGGCTGCATCTGGAACAGCCTGCCGAGTGGGTGCAGGCGCAGCTGCAGGCCGCGCTGGCCGACTGGTTGGGTGAGACGGTCCCCTGGCACTATGCGGTCACGCACCGTTGGCGTTATGCGATGCCGCAAGTCAGCGCGTCTGAACCGTCTGGCCAGGGCTGGTGGGACGCGGCGCTGGGGCTGGGCGTTTGCGGTGACTTCCTCGGCGGTGGCGGCGGAGTTGAAGGGGCCTGGTTGTCGGCGCGCGCGCTGGCAGCCACGATGACCCGACCGGTCACTGCGGCCGTGCCGCTGCCACAGGTGGCCTGGCCCGCAGCGCCCGTGGAGGCCTGAATGAGCAGCGCGCCCGGCAGTTTTCGTGGCAACAAGGCTGCCTTGCCCAGCAAGCCCTGCACGGTGTGCAGGCGCGCGATGACGTGGCGCCGGGCCTGGGCCAGGAACTGGGCCGACGTCAAACACTGCAGCAACGCCTGCAGGCGCAGCAAGGCTGCACGTGGCTGAACCGCGCGCGCAGGCTCGGACCCCGGAGCGCACGCCTATGCGTACGCCGGTGCGAACGCTGGTGCGCACGCTGGTACTTGTGCTCGGTGACCAGCTCGACCTGGACGCCGCTGCCTTCGACGGCTTCGACAACGCGCAGGATGCGGTGTGGATGGCCGAGGTGGCCGCAGAGTCAACCCATGTGCAGTCCAGCAAACAGCGCACGGTGATGTTCCTGGCCGCCATGCGCCACTTCGCGCAGGCGCTGCAGCAGGCCGGGCGCGCAGTGCACTGCACCCGCATCGACGCGGCGGCGAACGCCGGCACACTGGCTGCGCAACTGCAGGCCGACCTTGCCACGCTGAAGCCGCAGCGACTCGTCATGACTGCACCAGGCGAGTGGCGCGTGCTGCAGGCCCTCAAGGCCGCCGCCGAAGCCGCCGGCCTGACGCTGGAGGTGCGTGAAGACCGCCACTTCTACGGCAGCGTGCGCGATTTTGCGGCGCACGCCAAGGGCCGCAAGGCGCTGCGCATGGAGTACTTCTACCGTGAACAGCGGCAACGCCACGGTGTGTTGATGCAGCACGGCAAGCCGCTTGGCGGGCAGTGGAACTTCGACGCCGACAACCGCGAAGCCTTCTGCGCCAGCGGCCCCGGCGCCGTGCCACCGCGCCACACGGTGGCCCCCGACGTGCTGACGCAAGAGGTGATCGACTGGGTCAAGCTGCACTTCGCCCACCATCCCGGCAGCCTGGACAGCTTTGCCTGGCCGGTGACGCGCGTGCAGGCCTTGCAGTCGCTGCAATCCTTCATCGCCGAACGCTTGCCGCTTTTCGGCCGCTACCAGGACGCGCTGTGGCCGGGCCAGCCCTGGCTGTACCACGCGCACCTGTCGGCGGCACTCAACCTGAAGCTGCTGAACCCGCGCGAGGTGGTGGCAGCGGCCGAAGCGGCCTATCACGCCGGCCAGGCACCGCTGGCCAGCGTGGAAGGTTTCATCCGCCAGATCCTGGGTTGGCGCGAATACGTGCGCGGCATCTACTGGACGCAGATGCCGGGTTACGCCGAACGCAACGAGCTCGACGCGCAGCACGACCTGCCGGCCTGGTACTGGAGCGGCGACACCGACATGGCCTGCCTGCGCGACACCATCAAGCAGACGCTCGATGAGGGCTACGCGCACCACATCCAGCGCCTGATGGTGACGGGGCTGTACGCGCTGCTGCTGGGCGTGCAGCCGCGCCAGGTGCATGCCTGGTACCTGGCGATGTACGTCGATGCGGTGGAGTGGGTGGAGCTGCCCAACACGCTGGGCATGAGCCAGTACGCCGACGGCGGCCTGATGGCCAGCAAGCCTTATGTCGCCACCGGCAAATACATCCAGCGCATGGGCCCGCACTGCAAGGGCTGCCGCTACGACCCTGCTTCGCGCAGTGGCGACACCGCCTGCCCCTTCACCACGCTGTACTGGGACTTCCTGATGCGCCATGAAGAGCGCCTGGCGCGCAATCCGCGCATGGCGCTGCAGGTGAAGAACGTGGCGCGGTTGAGCAGCGATCAGAAAGCCGCCGTGGTGGCGCGCGCAGACGCCATCCGGCGTGGCGAGGTCGGGTGCGGCACATGAACGTCGCGTCGCTGTTCGACGACCCGGCTGACGCCTGGCCACCGACGCTGGCTGCGGCCGATGCCCGCATCGCCGCCGTGCGCCCTGCCGCCTATGCGCGCAGCCGCAACGCCATCGACGGTGCCGTCAGCGGCCTGTCGCCGTACCTCACGCACGGCTTCGTCAGCCTGCCCGATGTGCTGGCCGGGGTGGCGGCGCGGCAGCGCTTGCAGGTGCAGCACAAGTTCGTCTTCGAACTCGGCTGGCGTGCCTATTTCCGCCATGTCTGGCAGCACCGGGGTGATGGCATCCTTCATTCGCTGCATCAAGGGCCTTTGCCGGACAGTGCCTACGCCTGCGAACTGCCAGAAGACATCCGCCAGGCCCGCACCGGCGTGCCGGCCATCGACACGGCGGTGCGCACGCTGTACGCCACCGGGCTGCTGCACAACCACGCGCGCATGTGGCTGGCGAGCTATGTCGTACACCTGCGCAAGGTGCATTGGCGCGCCGGCGCCGACTGGCTCTACAGCCATCTGCTCGATGGCGACCTGGCCAGCAACCACTTAAGCTGGCAGTGGGTGGCCGGCACCGGCAGCCACAAGCCCTACCTGTTCAATGCCGACAACGTTGAGCGTTATGCAGGTTCGGACTGGCACAGCCCGGGTAGCGTGATCGATGTGTCGTACGAGGCGCTTGACCGCATCGCCCGCAGCGCGTTGCCGGTGGCGGCTGGGACCGCGCCCGGCGCGCGGGACAGCGTGCTGGCCGAGCCCGCCTGCTGGCCCCAGCCGCCTGCCGCGCTGGGTTTCGTGGCGCCTGATGCGACAGCGGTGCAGGGGCGCGATGTCTGGCTGGTGCACCCCTGGAGCCTGGGCGCGCTGCCGCTGGCACTGCCCGCCGACACGCTGGTGCTCGGTCTGGCGCTCAGCGACTTCCACCGCGACTGGCCATGGGCTGAGCGCCGCTGGGACTTCGTCAACACGCGCATGGCAGCGCTGGCGCCGCTGCGCTGGTTTGGCGATGAGGCCGCTGTCGCTTCCGCGCTGGCTGCGGCGCGGCAGGTGCGCGCCGTCGATGAACCGCATCTGTCGCCCTGGCTGTCGCGCTTTGCCGCATGCCAGGCGGCGCCGCAACTTTTTCCTGCGCTCGGCCAGCGCTGCGATTCCTTTTCGCAGTGGTGGCCGCGCGCGACGCGCGGGCTGCAGTCGGCCACCGATCTGCTGATGGTCAACGAAGTGCCCGCGTGGTGAACACCACCCCTGAAAGCAAAACCATGAAGAGCATCGCCCTCATCACCGGCGCCAGCGGCGGCATCGGCCGCGCCCTGTGCCGCCACCTGGTGGCCCAAGGCGTCACCGTGGTGGCGGTGGGGCGCGACGCAGCCCGCCTGGCCGATGTGGAGGCCGCCTTGCGCGTGGTGGCCGACACCACCACACAGGACGGTGTGGCGACCGCATTCCAGACCTGCCAGCAGGCGCTGGGCGCGCCGCCGTCGCTGCTGGCGCATTGCGTCGGCAGCACGCTGATTGCACCGCTGCATCGCACGCGGGCCGACGCTTACCGCGAGCTGATACGGGTCAACCTCGACAGTGCCGTCTTCGTGTTGCAGGCCTGGATCGTGGCGCTGCAGGGTGCGCCTGGCGCGGCGGTGTTTGCAAGCTCGGTGGTGGCGCGCATCGGCGTGGCCAACCACGAGGCCATCGCGGCTGCCAAGGGCGGTGTCGAAGCGCTGGTGCGCAGTGCCGCAGCGACCTATGCGGCGCAGGGCATTCGTGTCAACGCAGTGGCCCCCGGCCTGACCGATACGCCAATGACTGCCGGCATGCTCAAACTGCCCGCCAGCCGTGAAGCCGCGTCGCGCCAGTACCCGCTGGGCGGCGTGCAAAGCGCGGACCAGGTGGCGGATGCCATGGCCTGGCTGCTGGGCCCGGGCTCGGCGCGGCTGACCGGCCAGGTGCTGGCGGTGGATGGTGGCTTCACCACCGTGCGCCCGCTCGTGAAGTGACAGCGGGCGCGGCCTTGTCAGCCGGCCTTGTCAGCCGGCCCTGCAGCCCTCGTCTGGTTCAAGCGCGACCTGCGCTGTCGCGACCACGCGCCGCTGGCGCAGGCGCAGCACTTCGAAAGCGCCGCAGCGCTGGTGGTGATCGAGCCCGCGTGGCTTGAAAGCCCCGAATGCGACGCGCGCCACGTCGCCTTCTGGCTTGACAGCGTGGCGCAGTTGCAAGCCGCGCTGGCCGCCAGAGGGCTGCCGCTGATCGTGCGCATCGGCGCCGTGCCGCAGGTGCTGCACGCGCTGCGGCGCGAGTGGGCCTTCACGCATCTCTTCAGCCATGAAGAAACCGGCCCCGGCTGGAGCTACAGCCGTGACCTGGCGGTGGCTGCCTGGTGCCGCGACCAGGGTGTCGTGTGGACAGAAAGCGCGCAGACCGGCGTCGTGCGCCGGCTGCGCACGCGCAACGGCTGGGCGGCGCGTTGGGCGCAGCGCATGCAGGCGCCAGAGTGCGACTTCGACGGCGGCTTCAAGGCGCCTGCGGGCCTGCGGCCATCGTCATCGTCAACGTCATTACCGACGTCATTGCCGACGCTGGGCCAGCTCGGCTTCCCGGCACTCACGCAAGCCCTGCCGCCCGGTGGTGAGCGCGCAGCCTGGGCGCTGCTGCAAAGCTTTCTCGCCGGCCGTGGCCGCGACTACTGCCGCGCGCTGTCGAGCCCGCTGACGGCTGCCGATGGCTGCAGCCGCCTGAGCGAACACCTGGCCTTCGGCACGATCTCCATGCGCTGTGTGTACCAGGCGAGCGTTGCGGCCATCCGCAGCACGGCCGACCCGCAACTCGCGCACGCGCTGCGCGGCTTCACCGGCCGCCTGCGCTGGCACTGCCACTTCATGCAGAAGCTGGAAGACGAACCGGCGATCGAGTTCCGCAACTTCGCGCGCGTCTTCGACGGGCTGCGTCCTGGCGACGCCACACCGCTGGATGGTGTGCACCGCCAACACTTCGAGGCCTGGTGCGAAGGCCGCACCGGTTACCCGATGGTCGATGCCTGCATGCGCCAGTTGCGTGCCACCGGCTGGCTGAATTTCCGCATGCGCGCCATGCTGGTCAGCTTTGCTGCCTACCACCTGGGCCTGCACTGGCGCGAACCGGGCATCTTCCTGGCGCGCCAGTTCCTGGACTTCGAGCCTGGCATCCACTGGAGCCAGATGCAGATGCAGTCGGGCACCACCGGTATCAACACCTTGCGCATCTACTCACCGGCCAAGCAGGCGCGCGACCACGATCCGCAGGGTCTGTATGTGCGGCGCTGGGTGCCCGAGTTCGGCACGCAGGCCTACCCGCCAATGTTGGTGCATGAGCGGGCTGCCCTGGCCGCAGCCAAGGACATGCTGTACGGCCTGC
The DNA here is from genome assembly GCA_031403895.1 of Rubrivivax sp. GTDB lineage: Bacteria > Pseudomonadota > Gammaproteobacteria > Burkholderiales > Burkholderiaceae_C > Rubrivivax. Next base: position 17,342 of record JANNGN010000381.1, read on the forward strand.
GCAAGACCCCGCTGGCGCGCGCCGAGGTCGATGCAGTCCAGCACAAACACGGCTCACGCAAGAGCGGGTTGCCTTCCACTGCCCGGCCCACATCACGGCCGCAACGCCGCCAGGATGTGCCGCCCGACGACGCCCAAGGCAGTCGCGGCGACCGCCAGCGATCCGCCCACGACGGACAGCTGCCCAAATGTCTCAATGGGGCCGTGGATGAACGCGTCGATGGTTAATTTTC
>JANNGN010000382.1:0-8417 GCA_031403895.1 Rubrivivax sp.
TCATGCCAAACCCTCTTGCGCCGCCGGCGCGGCTTTGCCACCACGCCGCAGCAAACGCTGCAGGCCCTGGATGGCGTCATCGACATAGGTGAACAGCACCGGGATCACGAGCAGGCTCAGGAAGGTGGAAGTGATGAGCCCGCCAATGACCACGATCGCCATCGGCGCACGAAAGCTCGGGTCGGTGCCCCAGCCCATCGCGATGGGCAGCATGCCGGCGGCCATCGCGATGGTGGTCATGACGATCGGCTGCGCGCGCTTGTGGCAGGCGTCGAGGATGGCCTCGAAGCGCGCCAGGCCGTGGTCGCGCCGCGCCAGGATCACGTAGTCCACCAGCAGGATCGAGTTCTTGGTGGCAATGCCCATCAGCATGATGAGACCGATCATGCTCGGCATCGACAGCGCCGTATGGGTGATGAAGAGCGCGAGGAAGGCACCCGGGATCGACAGCACCAGCGCCCCCAGGATGGTGGCCGGCTGCACGAAGTCCTTGAACAGCAGCACGAGCACAATGTAGATGCACAACACGCCCGTTAGCATCGCGAGGCCGAAGCTGGCGAAGAGTTCGCCCATCGCCTCGGCGTCGCCGATCTCGGTCTGGATCACGCCGGCTGGCAGGTTCTTCAGGCTTGGCAGCGCGAGTGCGGCGTCCTTCACGTCGCCGAGTGGCTGCTGGTTGAGTTCGATCTCGAAGTTGACGTTGCGCTGGCGGTTGTAGCGGTCGATGGCCGCCGGGCCGCTGCCGATGCTGAGCGTGGCCACGTTGCCGAGCATCACCGGCCCCGCCTTGCCCGGCACCGGCAGGCGCGCCAGCAGTGCGAGGTCGGTGCGCGCCGCCGCCGGCAGGCGCACGACGATGGGCACCTGGCGCTGGCTCAGGTTGAGCTTGGGCAGGTTCTGGTCGTAGTCACCGGCCGTCGCAATGCGCAGCGTGTCGGCTATTCCCCCTGCGGTGACGCCAAGGTCGGCCGCCTTCGCTGCGTCGGGCCGCACGATCAGTTCCGGCCTGACCAGGCTGGAGCTGGACGTGACGGCGCCAATGCCGGGGATGGCGCGCAGTTCACGCTCCACCACCGCAGCGTGCGCGGCCAGCGCGGCACCATCTTCGCCGGCCAGCACCAGCACGTACTTCTCCGCGCTGGCGCCAAAGCCGACTTTCACGCGCGCGCCCGGCAGCACGGCAAGTGCGTCGCGCAGTTGCGATTCGATGGCCTGCTTGCTCAGGCCTGAACGATCGCCGCGCGGTGTCATGTTGATCGTCAGTGTGGCCTTGGTCGCGTCGGGCACACCACCGCCGGGCATGAAGGTATCGGCGCCCGTGTTGCCCGCGCCGACCGCTGTATAGACCATCTTCACGTGCGGATTTTTCTGCACCAGCAGGCGTGCCTGTTCAGCCGCCGCCAGCGTTTGCTCAAAGGTGCTGCCAGGTGGCAGCGTCACCGTGACCTGGGTCTGGCTCAGGTCGTCGGGCGGCAAAAAACCTGTCGGCAGGTAGGGCACGAGCATGAACGAGCCGACGAAGAACACCGACGTGGCCAGCAGCGTCAGCACGCGGTGCTTCAGGCACCACGCGGCCCAGCCCAGGTAGCGTGTCATCCAGGCCGGATCGCGATGTTCACGCTTGGGCGGGCGCAGGATGTAGGCCGCCATCATCGGCGTCAGCATGCGCGCGACGACGAGGCTGAAGAACACCGCGATCGCCGCCGTCCAGCCAAACTGGACGAAAAACTTGCCCGGCACACCGGCCATGAAGGCGGTGGGCAGGAACACGGCGATCAACGTGAAGGTGGTGGCGATGACGGCCAGGCCGATTTCATCCGCCGCTTCCATCGCGGCCTGGTACGGCGTCTTCCCCATCCTCAGATGCCGCATGATGTTTTCGATCTCGACGATGGCGTCGTCCACCAGGATGCCCACCACCAGCGACATGCTCAAGAGCGTGACCACATTGAGTGTGAAGCCGAACATGTAGTGCATCACCGCAAAGGCCGGGATGATCGACAGCGGCAGCGCCGTCGCTGCCACCAAGGTCGCGCGCCAGTCGCGCAGGAAAAGCCACACCACCAGCACCGCGAGCACGGCGCCTTCCAGCAGCAGGATCATGCTGCCGTGGTAATTTTCAAGCACCGGGTCAACGAAGTTGAAGGCCTCGGTCACCGTCACGTCGGGGTGCTCGGCGCGCAGCTTGTCCAGTGCCGCGCGCACGCCGTCAGCGACATCGGTTTCACCGGCGCCGCGAGAGCGCACGATCTCGAAGCCCACCACCGGCTTGCCGTTCAGCAGCGCGCCGCTGCGGCGCTCGGCCACGGTGTCGCTGACGGTCGCCACCTGGTCCAGCCGGATGCGGCGGCCGTCACTCAACGCCACGTCCAGCCGGCCGAGTTCTGCCGCACTCTGCACGGTGGCGATGGTGCGCACGCTCTGCTCGATGCCACCGACAACGGCGCGGCCACCGGCCGCGTCCTGCTGCACGGCGCGCAGCTGGCGCGAGATGTCGGCTGCGGTGGCGTTCAGCGCCAGCAGGCGCGCCGGGTCCAGCTCCACCCGCACTTCGCGCGTCACGCCGCCGACTCGCGCCACCGAACCCACGCCGCGCACCGCCAGCATTGCGCGCGTGACCTGGTTGTCAACGAACCAGCTCAAGGCTTCGTCGTCCATGCGGCTGCTGGCCACGGTGTAGGTCAGGATCGGCGCGCCGGCAAGGTCGAGCTTGCTGATCACGGGGTCCCTCAATTCGGCCGGCAGGTCCGAACGCACGCGCGACACCGCCGAGCGCACATCGTCCAGCGCTTCCTGGGTCGCCTTTTCAAGCCGGAATTCCACCGTCACGATGGCCACGCCGTCCTGCACCTTGGTGTAGATGTTCTTCACGCCCTGCAGCGCGGCGACGGCGTTCTCAACTCGGCGTGCGACCTCGGTTTCCATCTGCGCCGGCGCCGTGCCGGGCAGGCTGGCGGTGACGCTGATGGTGGGCAGGTCGATGTCGGGGAACTGCTGGATCTTCATCGACCTGAAGCCCAGGATGCCGGCCAGCGTGAGCATGACGAACACCATCACGGCGGGGATCGGGTTCTTGATGCACCAGGCAGAGACGTTCATGGCGAAGGCTCTTTCGGTGCTTGCTTTGATGTGGCAGTCTTGAGCGGCGCATCGACCACACGCACGGTGTCGCCGTCGGCCAGGAAGCCCGCGCCGCTGGCCACCACGCGGGCCGCCGGGTCCAGGCCGCCGGTGATTTCGATGCGCTCACCGACGCGCCGCCCCACGCTCACCTTGGCCTGCGCGACCTTGTTGTCGCTGCCGATCTTGAAGACGTAGCTGAAGCCGTCGCGCAGCAGCACCGCGCTCTGCGGCAGCGTCAGCGCAGTCGAGCTGCCGGTGTCGAATTCGCCACGCGCAAACATGCCGGCCTTCATGGCACCGGGCTGCGGCAGATCGACATAGACGATGCCATTGCGCGTGGCCGCATCGACCGTGGGTGCGACCATGCGCACGATGCCCCTGGCCAGCGTGCCGCCGGCCGCCGTGATGCGCACCGCCTGGCCGCGTTGAACCTGCGCCAGCTCGCTGGCCACCACTTCGGCACGCCATTCGAGCCGGCCCTTGCGGATCAGGCGGAAGAGTTCCATGCCGGCCGGCACCACCGCGCCCACGGTGGCGCTGCGCGCCGAGATGACGCCGTAGTCGGGCGCCAGCACCTGCGTCTGCGCCAGCCGCAACTGCTGCACCTGGGCGGCGGCGCGCACGGCGTCCAGGCGCGCCTGCGCCGTGCGCTCGGTCGTGAAAAACTGGTTGATCTGCTGCGCGCTCAGCGCGCCGCTGGCCTGCAACTCGCGCGCGCGCTGCGCGTTGGCGCTGGCCTCGGCGAGCGTGGCTTCGGCTTCGGCGACGCCGGCCTTGCTTTGTGCCAGGTCGGCCTGCGCCAGCTCGGACCAGAAGGTGGCCAGCACCTGCCCCTGCTTGACCACGTCGCCGACGTTGACGCGCACTTCGGCCAGGCGAGCGCCGTTGCTCTCGGCACCCACGATGGCCTCTTGCCAGGCCGCGATGTTGCCGTTGGCCGAGATCGCATTCGTCAGCGTGGCGCGCTGTGGCTGCGCAATGGTGACGGTGAGTGCGGCCTTGGCCGTCGTGGAGGCTGTCGTTGAGGCCGTCGTTGAGGCTGTACCCGGCGAGCCAGCCTTCTGCCCCGAATTTGGCGCCACCTTGTCCGCAGCCGGGCGCACCACCACCGCGATGGCGACACCGCCGAGCAGCATCACCAGCAGCGCGACGATGAGCAGCTTGCGCTCGCGCGGGTTCAGGTGGGGCATCTTCATGGGGCGTCTCGAATCAGGGTTGTGCGGCCACGGCGGGCAGCAGCTCGGTGGCGTCGGCAGCACTCCAGCCACCGCCCAGCGCGCGATAGAGCGCGATCCAGGCGGCCGCGCGTTCACGTTGCAGCTCGATGAGTGCGCTCTGCGCCTGCACGGCATTGCGGCGCGCGACTTCCAGGTCCAGCAGGCTCGCCAGGCCGCTCTTCTGGCGCGCTTGCGTGGCCCGCAGCGAGGCTTCGAAATCGCGCGCGGCGCTCTCGGCGTCGGCTTGACGCTGGGCGCTTGCGTCCAGCGCGACGAGAGCAGTTTCCACTTCGCGCACGGCGCGCCGGACTTGGCCTTGATAAGCGGCCACGGCTTCGTCGTAACTGGCTTTGGCCGCTGCCGTGGCGGCACGGCGCGCACCGCCGTCGAAGAGCGGCAGGCTCACCAGCAGCGGGCCGAAGGCCCAGGTCGTGCCTTGGCTCGTGATGCCGGCACTGCGCACACCCGCTGCCGCGAACGCGCCCGACAGGCTCACCCGTGGCCGCTCGTGGGCCTGGCTTTGTGCCTGGTCGCCTGCGGCGGCTTCGACAGCGCGGGCAGCGTCGGCCAGGTCAGGCCGTTGCGAGAGCAGCGCCGCCGGCAGCGTGCTGACTGCAATCGGCGCGGGCTGCGGCAACTGCGCCGTACCCACGGCCAGGCGCTGGCGCAAAGCGCCTTCGGGCATGTCGGTGACTTCCACCAGGCTCTTCACCAGCGTGTCGCATTGCGCTTGCTGCTGGGTGGCCAGGCTGCGCGACTGCGCCGCGCCGGCTCGTGCCAACGCGGCGTCGGCGGGCGCGGTGAAGCCGGCGCGTGCGCTCAAGTCGGTGAGGCGCGCGGTCTCGTCGCGCGAGCTGCTGTCCACACGCGACTGCGCGGCCTGCGCTTCGCAAGCGCGCAGCGCCAGCAACGCCGAAGCCACTTCAGCGGCGACCGACACACGCGCCTCATGCCAGAGCGCCTGCGCGCCGGCCAGGCGCGCCTGGGCGGCGTCGCGGCCGGCCGCCACGCCACCGAAGAGATCCAGCTCCCAGCCTGCCTGCAGGCCCAGGCTGGCCCTGCTGACGCTGGGCTGGCCCGGCAGCAACCGGCCGCTGCTGGCGCTGGCGACAGCGTCAACTTGCGGCAGCAGCCCGGCGCTGGCGGCGACGCGGGCAGCGCGGGCGCTTTCGATGCGGGCGCGCGCCGACGCGAGCGTCGGGCTGGCGTGTTGCGCCGCCGTGATCAGCGCCGGCAAGATGGGGTCGTTGAATTGCGACCACCAGCGCGGCAGTTCGCTGCTGCTGCCGCCATGCGGCAGTGGCGCTTGCCAGGCGCTGGCGACAGCGGCCGGTGCGTGTGGCAGTGCGGGCGGCGGTGCGGGCGGCGCGCTGGCGCAACCCGCTACCCATGCGGCCGCTGCGGCCGTACACAGCCAGCGCAAGGAACTCATCGGAGCTGATCTCCACTGAGCGTCACACCCCGGCGCTGCGCCTCGGCCTGCACCATGGCCAGGCCGAACATCGGCAGCTGCTTGGCCCAGCCGTCGAGCGCTTCGGCGCCATCGGTGATGCCGGGCAGCAACTGGTCGTTGAGGTCCAGGCAGACGTGCAACTGCACACCCAGGCCGGCCAGGCAGATGGCCAGGCGGTTGAGGGCAGTGTCGGCCTTGCGCAGACCCAGGTGACGGCACAGCAACGCCACCAGCGCGTCGTGCAGCGGTTTGATGCCGTGTGCGTCCTGGGTGCCTTGGGCATCCCGGGCTTCCCACAAGCCCGTGGGTTCCACCATCTCGCGGAAGTGCAGCTTGATGCACAGGCGCGCGGTGTCGCCCTGTTTCAAGGGTTCCAGGAAGCCGGCGTAAAAGCCCTGCAGGGCTTCTGCCAACGTGAGCTGGCGGCCTGCGTACAGCGCGATGTGATCTTCAGGCGCACCACTGGCGGCGGAAAACACGGCGCGGTACAGCCCCGCCTTGTCGCCGAAGTAGTAGCTGATGGACGCGATGTTGACGCTGGCGGCGTCGGTCAGTTCACGCGTTGAGGTCTTGTCGAAGCCTTGCTGCGCAAACAGCTTCAGCCCCGCCTGCAGCAGCCGGGCGCGTGCGTCTTCGCTCGGCCGGGCGCTTTCGGGTGTGTGCGCAGCAAGGACGGCCAGTGGGTGCATGGCCGCAGTGTAGCGTGCAAATCAAACGTTTGTTTAATGCGGGCGGCGCCGACGGACAAACGACATCGGGGCCCCGTTCTCGTCGAAGGTGAACCGACTTCAGTGCATCGCCTGCGCCCGCACGTAGCGCGACACCAGCGACAACAGTTCCTCTTCGGAATAGGGCTTGCCGAGGTAGTGGTCAACGCCCAGCTCAGTCGCGTAGTCGCGGTGCTTTTGTGCGATGCGCGATGTGATCATGATCACCGGCAGGCCTTGCAGCTTTGGATCAGCGCGCACGTTGCGCACGAGGTCGAAGCCGTCCATGCGCGGCATCTCGATGTCGGACAGCAGCACTGCCGGCCGCTCTTCGGCCAGCCGTGCCAGCGCGTCCAGGCCGTCCTTGGCGGTGACGACGCGGTAGCCCTCACGCACCAGCAGGCGCTGCGTGACGCGGCGCACGGTGAGTGAATCGTCCACCACCATGACCATCGGCGCGCGGTCTGCCACCGGCACCGGTGCCAATGCCACCGGTTGCACCGTCTTCGGCCCAGTCGCCGCCAGCGCACGCGCCGCGTCGGCATACACCGTCGCCAGCGCCACCGGGTTGTAGATCAGGGCCACCGCGCCAGACGGCAACAGCGTCACCCCCGCCAGGCCCGGCAGGCGCGACAACTGCGGGCCGACGTTCTTGACCACCACTTCCTGGTTGCCCACCACTTCGTCCACATGCACCACCACGCGCTGCGAGGCACTGCGGATGACGACCACGCTCTGGTTGCGGCCGCTGGACGGCCCGCGCGTGCCCGCCTGCAAGAGTGCAGCGAGCCAGAAGAACGGCAGGTCCACGCCGGTGTAGTGCAGATGACCGCTGGCATATGCCGCTTCGACTTCGGCCGTCGGCACGCGGCGCACGATCTCGATCAGCGGCGAAGGCACTGCCACCTGCGTCTGGCCACAGCGCAGCATCACCACCTGCGTCACCGCCGTGGTCAGCGGCAACAGCAGGCGCAAGCGTGTGCCCTGGCCGGCCTGGGTGGAGGTTTCGATGCGGCCGCCTGCGCCGTTGACTTCGGCGCGCACGACATCCAGGCCGACACCGCGGCCTGCCAGCTCGGTCACCGTGTCGGCAGTGCTGAAGCCGGGGGCGAAGATCAGCTCGACCAGCTCGGCGTCGCTCGGCCGGGCGTCCGGCGCCAGCAGTCCGCGCTCGAAGCCGCGCTGGCGGATGCGCGCCAGGTCGAGGCCGGCGCCGTCGTCGGCCACTTCAACGGCCACTTCATTGCCAGACTGCGCCACCGTCATCGTGATCACACCGCTGGCGTCCTTGCCCGCCTTGACACGGTCGGCCGCCGCTTCCACGCCGTGCGCCACGCTGTTGCGCAGCAGGTGCTCGAAGGAGCCGGCCATGCGCTCAAGCACACTGCGGTCGATTTCGATGCCGCCGCCCACGATGTCCAGCCGCACCGACTTGCCGGCGTCCTTGGCCGCCTGGCGCACGGTGCGGTACAGGCGGTCGGCCATGCTTTCGAATTCGACCATGCGCGTGCGCAGCAGGTCGTCTTGCAGCTCACGCGTCAGGCGCGCCTGGGCCGCCAGTTCATCTTCGGCCGACTGCAGCGTGCGCTGCAGGCTGCGTTGCAGCGTGGCCACGTCGTTGACCGACTCGGCCATGAAGCGCGTCAGCTCCTGGAAGCGCGTGAAGCGGTCCATCTCCAGCGGGTCGAAGGTCTGCAGCGCCGCCTTGGCGGCTTCCATGCGCGAGCTGATCTGCGTTTCGGCCTGCAGTTCGATGTCGCGCAACTGCCGGCGCATGCGCTCCAGGCTGTCAGTCAGCTCAGCCAGCGAGCCCTGCAGCAAGCCGACGCTGCTGTCGATGCGCGAACGCGTGATGCTGACTTCACCGGCGTTGTTGACCAGCCGGTCCAGCAGCACGGCACGCACGCGGACAGCGGC
>JANNGN010000383.1:0-4538 GCA_031403895.1 Rubrivivax sp.
GAACATGAGTCAATGCCACGCCGCAGGTCAACTAGGCGGCAAAGGCTCGCGCGCCGGCCCTTCCATTAGGCCTTCCCGAGCCGGGAAATAGCGCTTATGTGAGCGCATGCTCTCCGTTTTCTTATGTGCTATCAATGAATCCGGTGATCGTTCTGGCGCACTGACCCGCCCGATCAGCACTCCACCCCCCGGGAGTGCTAATATTTGAGGAACTGATGCCCCTGGAGGGAATCCGAGTCCACATGAACACAGCCGCCTTGACCTCGACCGCTACCGCCCTGACGCTGCGCGACCCCTGGTCCATGGTGCCCTCGCTGGGCAACCTGGAATCCTACGTGTCGGCAGTCAACCGCATGCCGATGCTCACGCAGGCCGAAGAAGTGCAGCTTGGCCGCACGCTGCGCGACAGCGGTGACGTGCAATCCGCCGGGCGCTTGGTGCTGTCGCACCTGCGGCTGGTGGTGTCGATTTCACGCCAGTACGCCGGCTACGGCCTGCCGCAAGGCGACCTCATCCAGGAAGGCAACGTCGGCCTGATGAAAGCCGTCAAGCGCTTCGACCCCGAGCAGGGCGTGCGCCTGGTGAGCTACGCCATGCACTGGATCAAGGCCGAGATCCACGAGTACATCCTGAAGAACTGGCGCATGGTCAAGGTGGCCACGACGAAGGCGCAGCGCAAGCTGTTCTTCAACCTGCGTTCCATGAAGCAGCGTCTCAAGCAGGGCCACGGCGAAGCGGCTGACGGCGAGACCTTCCGCAACACGCTGACCCCCGACGAGGTGGCGTATGTGGCGCGTGAACTCAACGTCAAGCCCGAAGAAGTGATCGAGATGGAAACCCGCATGTCGGGCGGTGACGTGGCGCTGGAGCCGCAAACCGACGACGGCGAAGAGAGCTACGCGCCCATCGCCTACCTGGCCGACGACACGAACGAACCGACGCAGCGCATCGAAGCGCGCCAGCGCGACTGGCTCAGCAGCGACGGCATCAGCACCGCGCTGGCAGTGCTGGACGAACGCAGCCGCCGCATCGTCGAGCAGCGCTGGCTGCAGGTGAATGACGACTCGTCGGGCGGCATGACGCTGCACGAACTGGCGGCTGAATACAGCGTCAGCGCCGAGCGCATCCGCCAGATCGAGGTGGCGGCGCTGAAGAAGATGCGCAAGGCGCTGGAAGGCGCCACGGCCTGAGCCTGCGAACGTTCAACCCTGGGCCAGTAGCTGCTTGATGTCCTGCGTCAGCGCGCTCGCGCCGGTGCCGTAACGCGTGAACAGCCGGATGCGACCCTGCGTGTCAAAGACGTAGCTGGCCGCCGTGTGGTCCACGCTGTAATTGGCTTCGGTGCTGCCCGGTGACTTGGCAAAGAAGACCTTGAAATGCTTGGCTGTGGCCAGCGTTTCTTCAGCCGAGCCGCGCAGGGCCACGAAGTCGGCACCGAAGTTGTTGACGTAGGCTTTCAGCAGCGCCGGTGTGTCGCGCTCGGGGTCCACGGTGATGAAGATGCCCTGCACACGCGCGCCGTCGGCGCCCAGCGCTTTCTTCACGGCCGCCAGTTCCAGCAGCGTGGTGGGGCACACGTCGGGGCACTGCGTGAAGCCGAAGAAAACGACCACGACCTTGCCTTTGAAGTCGGCCAGCGTGCGGCGCGTACCGTCAGCGTCAGGCAGATTGAAGTCACGCGCGTATTCAGCGCCAGTGATGTCGATGGACTTGAAGGACAGCGAGGGTGACGGCGCAACACCGGGCGCGCCGCGATCGCAGGCTGCAAGTGCGGCTGCGGCCAGGCCGCTCAAAATCATGTCGCGACGGGAAACAGCCATGGGTTCAGGTAGTGGTCAAGCAGCAGCGCCGCAAACAGCAGCGACAGGTGCCAGATGGAAAAACGAAAGGTGCGCCGCGCCAGCGCGTCGCTGTAGTGGCGCCAGAGTTGCCAGCCGTAGGCCATGAAGCCGACGCCCAGGATGACCGCAGCCAGCAGGTACAGCGGCCCACTCATGCGGAACACAAACGGCAGCAGCGTGGCCGCAAAGAGCACGATCGTGTACAGCAGCACCTGCAGGCGCGTGAACTCCGAGCCGTGCGTGATGGGCAGCATCGGCAGGCCGGCGCGGCGGTAGTCCTCGACGCGGTACAGCGCCAGGGCCCAGAAGTGCGGCGGCGTCCACAGGAAGATGATCAGGCACAGGATCAGCGCTTCATGGCCGACGGTGCCCGTCATCGCGGCCCAGCCCAGCACCGGCGGCATGGCGCCCGAGGCACCGCCGATGACGATGTTCTGCGGCGTCATGGGTTTCAGCACCACGGTGTAGATGACGGCATAACCAACGAAGGTGGCGAAAGTCAGCGCCATCGTCAGCGCATTGACCCAGATGTAGAGCACCGCACTGCCGGCCGTACACAAGGCCGCCGAGAAGACCAGCGCCTGCACTGTGCTGAGCTCGCCCTTGGCCATGGGGCGCCAGGCGGTGCGCGCCATGCGGCGGTCGATCTGTTGCTCCACCAGGCAGTTGAAGGCAGCAGCCGCAGCCGCCACGAGCCAGATGCCCACAGTGGCCGCGCCAACCAGCCGCCAGTTTGGCCAGCCGGGTTGGGCCAGCAGCATGCCGATCACGGCGCAGAACACAATCAACTGCACCACGCGCGGTTTGGTCAACGCGTAGAACTGACTCCACAGGGTGGCGGCAGTTCGGGGGGCGGCGAGGGTCTGGTCCATGGGGTGGGCGATTCTAGGAGGCCGACCAGACCAGCGGGTGCGCTGCCGACAGCGCCGCCCCACGGCTGCGTGCCAACAGCAACGCCAGCGTCAACACCAGGCCCGCCGCGCCGGCCGAGTGGCCCAGCGCCGCCACCAGCGGCCAGCCCAGCACGATGTTCGACAAGCCACTGGCCACCTGCGCCAACAGTAACGCAGCCAGTGCCAGCGCAAAGCCCTTGAATGCCGCTGCAGTGGGCGCCTGGGCACTGGCGCGCCACAGCCGCCACGCCAGCGTGCCGAGGGTCACAACCACGGCCAACGCCACCAGCCGGTGCGCCATGTGGATGGCCACTTGCGAGGCCACCGTGCGCACGCCATTGACCCCCGATTCACCCAACCCGCGAAGCAACGTGAAGCCGTTGCCGAAGTCCATCGCCGGCCACCACTGGCCGTTGCACTGCGGGAACCCGGTGCAGGCCAGCACGGCATAGTTGCTGCTGACCCAGCCCCCGAGTGCAATCTGCAGCGCCAGCAGCGCCGCCGTTACCCAGGCCAGGCGCCGCACACCTTGCGCCAGCGCCAGCGGCGCCTGCCGCAAGGCCGCGTGCTGCACCGCCAGCATTGCGAGCAGTGCCAGGCCACCCAGCAGGTGCAGCGTGACGACGGCGGGGTAGAGCTTCAGCGTCACCGTGTACTTGCCGAATGCGCCCTGCACCGCAACCCACAGCAGCGTCAGCGTCGGCCACCAGGGTGACAGCGAGAGCAGCTTGCGCGCGCGCCAGGCCGCCAGCGTCATCGCGAGGATCAACACCCCCACCGTCATCGCCAGGTAGCGGTGGATCATCTCGATCCAGGCCTTCGACCAGCTCACCGGCCCGCCGGGCGCAGCGCTTTGCGCAGCGTGAATTTCTTCGCGTGCGCCCAGGGGGCTGGCTTCACCGTAACAACCGGGCCAGTCGGGGCAGCCCAGGCCGGAATCGCTCAGGCGCGTGAAGGCGCCGAAGACGATGAGGTCGAAAGTGAGGAATAGCGTGATCGTCGTCAACGCCGCCAGCCTCGTGCGTGTGTCGGCGCCGCGCTGGCGCAGCCACCACCACGACAGTGGCAGGGTGGCCAGTGCCAGCGCCAGCAGCAGCAGGCGTGCGGCCGGGGCCAGGTCAACCAGGGATTGCGTGCTGCTGGCGTCCATTGAAGCAGGGGCTTCAGCGCCCCGGCAAGTCCCAGCTGGCGGATGCGCGCAGCACGCGGTCCAGGTCGCGCTTGACGCGGCCGGGCTCGGGGCCTGGCGGCATGCGCATCATCCATTCGCCCATCGGGTCAACGAGGTAAAGGTGGTCTTCCAGCGCCCGCCCTTCTGCCGGCACGAGCCAGCGCGCCAGCGCCTCGCGCTGCACGCGCAGCGCAGTCACGGGCGCCTTGCCGGCGATGGCTTGGCGCAGCGCGGGCGACAGCGCGGCTTCGTCGGTGATGAACCAGAGCTTGTCCACGCGCTCGCTCTCGCGGCCCAGCATTTCGCGCAGCTGACGTTGCAGGTACAGGCGCTGTTCACAGGCGGTCTCGCAGTTCGACGGCCCCACCGCCACCAGCAGCCACTGGCCGCGCAAGACTGCACTGCGCAGCGCTGCGCCATCCAGCGTGCGCAGCGCCAGCTCAGGCAGCGCGCGGGTGGGCAGGATCAGCGTGCTGTAGTTGCTGCGGCCTTCAGGCCGGATGACGAAATACGTGAGGTACGACGCCACCACCGGCGCCGCGCACACCAGCAGCACGAGCAGCATCTTGGTGCGCCCGGCCAGCGTGCGGCGCTGCTCGGCCTTTGCGGGGTTGGCGGGGTCGGCGAGGTCGG
>JANNGN010000384.1:0-7394 GCA_031403895.1 Rubrivivax sp.
CCCGAGTCGTAGTCCAGCCGCAGCAGCACCGGCTTGCCGCTGGATGTGGCAGCCAGTAAACGTGCCGCCGTCTTGGTGCTGTTCCACACCTCCACGCGCGGGTCGTTCACGCCGTGCGCAAACAGCACCGCCGGGTAGGCCACGCCGTCCTTCACCTGGTGGTAGGTGCTCATCGCCAGCAGCGCGCGAAAGCCAGGCTCGGTGGCGCGGCTGCCGAACTCCGGAATGTTGGGGATTCCGTTGGGCGTGGTCTCGGCGCGCACGCTGCGCACGCTGCCGATGGTGGGCGTGGTGGACAACAGCCTGTACGCGCCACTGTGGCTGGAACGCAGTGCGCAGATCGGCGACACGCTGTACTACCTCAGCAACGGCAGGCTGAGCAGTTACGCCTGGTAGGCCGGGGCTGGCCGGGTTGCTTCAGCTCATGGCTTGAGCTCATACCCCGGCACGCCCATCTGCCACAGCGTGAAGGCAAAGAGGTCGGCGCGCTCGTCCAGCACCTGCGCCTTGGTGCTGCCGATGCCGTGGCCCGAGTCGTAGTCCAGCCGCAGCAGCACCGGCTTGCCGCTGGATGTGGCAGCCAGTAAACGTGCCGCCGTCTTGGTGCTGTTCCACACCTCCACGCGCGGGTCGTTCACGCCGTGCGCGAACAGCACCGCCGGGTAGGCCACGCCGTCCTTCACCTGGTGGTAGGTGCTCATCGCCAGCAGGGCACGGAAACCGGGCTCGGTGGCGCGGCTGCCGAACTCCGGAATGTTGGGGACGCCATTGGGCGTGGTCTCGGCACGCACCAGGTCGAGCACGCCGACGTCGGGCAGCACCACCGCAAAGAGGTCGGGGCGCGTCGTCATGGCGCGGCCCACCAGCACGCCACCGGCGCTGCCGCCCCAGATCGCCAGCCGCGCCGGCTTGGTCCAGCCCTGCGCCACCAGGTACTCGGCGCAGGCGATGAAGTCGAGCCAGGTGTTGGGCTTGTTCGCCTTCTTGCCGTCTTCGTGCCACTGCTTGCCGAAGACGCCGCTGCCACGCGGGTTGGCGACCGCGAAGACGCCACCCGCGTCCATCCAGGCCAGGCGGCTGATGCTGAAGAAAGGCTCTTCGGTACTGCCGTAGCTGGCGTAGCCGTAGAGCAGCGTCGGGTTGTTGCCGTCGAGCTTGACGCTGGTCTTGTGGATGATCGACATCGGCACCATGACGCCGTCGTGGCTCTTCACCATCACCTCGGTGGCCAGCACGTCACCCGGCGCGTCGTAGGGGCCGGCGGGCTGCAAGCCGGTGTTGTTGACGCGGCCGTCAGCGGCCACGGCATAAATCTGGCGCGCGCGCGTCCAGCCCTGCAGGTCGAGCAGCACGCCGGGCAGGTCGGCGCGCGCACTGCCGCCGCCAAAGCTGAAGCCGCCGACCACGGGCAGCGGCACTTCTTGCGGCGTCGGTGCTGGCCCCGCGCCGTCGCCGTGGGCCAGCTTGTAGAGGCGCTTGACGTTGCCGTCGCGCGCTTCCAGGTACAGCGCGTCGGACGCGGCGGCGATGCCCGACAGCACGCGCGCGCTTTCGGGCACCAGCAGCGTCGCGGTGGCCGCTGAAAAGCCGTCCAGCGCGCCGCCCAGCAGCTTGTAGCGCGGGGCGCTTTTGTGCGTCAGCACGTAGAGCCGGTCGCCCTTCACGGCCACTGCGGTGACGTTGTCTTCGCGGCCGAAGAGCTTCTGCCACGCCGGCTTGCCGGCGCGCAGCTGAGCCAGCGTGGTGTGGTACGCGCCGATCTCGGGGCGAGACACCGTCGAAGACTTGCGCGATGACGCGGCCATCGGGCTGCACGTCAATCGCCGGGAACTCGGTGGCCGACACCGCCACCACGCCGGGCTCACCCGCGCGCAACACGGTGCGGATGCCGGCTTCGCCTGCGCCGGGCTTCATGACCACGACCATGCTGCGCTGGTACTTGTCGGTCGCCGGCATGCCTTTTGTCAGCGGCTGCATGCGGTGGAAAAACAGCTCCTGGCTGTCAGGCGTCCAGCTCAGCGCGCCGAAGTTGGCGCGGCTGATCTGGGGTCCGATCTGGCGGCCGCTGCGTGTGTCCAGCACGCGCAGCGCGGCTTCTTCACTGCCGCCGGCCGACACGCCCAGCGCCACGCGCTGGCCATCGGGTGAAGGCGAGAAGTAGTTGATGGCGTGCGACTTGCCCGTTTGCTTTTTCAGTTTCTCGGGGTCGAAGAGCAGCTTCTCGGCACCTTGCAGGCCACGGCGCATGTAGAGCTTGAACTGGTCTTCCCTGGCGCCGCGGCGCTGGTAGAAATACAGCTCGCCGGGCAGCCGCACGACATCGACGACGCGGCCTGCGGCGGCGCCTTCAAAACGTTCGAGCGTGTCGCGCAACGCGGCGCGGCCGTTGATGCGCTTGAGCGTGGCGTGGGCGTTGTCGCTGTGCGCCCTCATCCAGGCCGCCACGGCAGGCGCCTTGATGGTTTCGAAGTCGCGGTAGGGGTCGTCCACCGTGGTGCCGAAGAAGACTTCGGGCACGTTGCGGATGGGCGCCGTGGGCAGCGTGGTCTGCGCTGACAGCAGCGCGGGCAGCGCCAGGACAAGGGCGGCCAGCGCCCTGGTTGCGCGGTGCAGGAAGTCGGGGTGCATGCGGTTGTCCTGTGGATCGAAAACCGCGATGCTAGCCGCGGTGGCCCGGTAAGCCCGCCAAGCCCGGGCCGCTGGCGCAGTGGCCTTAGCGCCCGAAGCGCCGGCGCGCCCAGAGCAGCGCCGTGCCCGCCAGCATCAACAGCGCGGTCGCCGGCTCGGGCACCACCTGCACCACCTTGCCGCCGTAGTCAACGATGTAGAACTCGCCACTGGCGCCCTGGCCGAAAGAAGAAATGTTGCCGATGGCGCCGCCCAGGCCAGCGTCCAGCACGGCGGTCAGCTCGGTGGCGCCGGCCATCGTCTGCACGCTGCCGTCGGCGGCGATGGAGAAGATGCGGCCGCTGACGAAGTCGCCGAACACGTAGCGGCCGTTCAGCGGCGACGTGGCGTCGCGCACCACATAACCGCCGGTGATGCTGGCACCGAAGCTGCGGTCGTAGTCGAGCAGCGGGCTGGTCAGCCCTGCTGTCGGCGGGTCGTTGATGCCGGGCGTGTCGATGTTGCCTTCGCGCTGGCGCCAGCCGAAGTTTTGGCCACCGGCACTGGCTGCGGCGATGAAGTCGATCTCTTCGCGCTGGCCCTGGCCCACGTCGGCGATCCACAGGTTGCCGCTGGCACTGTCAAAGCTGTTGCGAAAGGGGTTGCGCAGACCCAGCGCGTAGATCTCGCCGCGCGCGCCGGCCTGGCCCACGAAGGGGTTGCTCAGCGGCACGCCGTAGTTGATGTCGGGGTCGGCAAAGTCGTCGCGGTTGATGTCCACGCGCAGCAACTTGCCCAGCAGCTCGCCCTTGTTCTGCGCCCGGTTGCCCGGGTCATTGGCGCCGCCGCCATCGCCCGTGGCGATGTACAGGTTGTCGGCGTCGCCGGGCTTGAAGCCGATCCAGCCGGCCTTGTGGTTGCTCAGGCCGGCCGGTTGGTCGATGCGCATCACCTCGACGCGGCTGGCGGGGTCGGCCAGGCCGGTGGCCGCATTGCGGCGGTAGCTGGCAACGACCGTGTCCAGCGTGGTGGGGTCGATGTAATCCACGAAGAAGCGGCCGAATCCGGCAGACGCCGCATTGCCATAGCCGGGGTCGAAGGCCAGGCCGAGTAGCCCCTGTTCACCCGCGCCGGCCACCGCGACGCTGAGAAAGGTGCTGGCCACGCCGCCCTGCACGACCTTGATTAGCCCGCCCTTTTCCACCACGAACAGCCGCCCATCGGCCAGCGGCGCGGTGGCAAAGAGCGGCTGGCTCAGGCCGCTGGCGACGAGCCGGGTGTTCAGGGCCTGGGCGCTGGCGCTGGTGGCGAGGGCCATCAGCGTCAGACCGGTCAGAGCCGCTACAACCGCGCGGCCGGCGGGTTGGCGGCGAAGACATTGCGGCATCGTCATGCTGGGCTCCTGGGGTTTTGCAGAGCATAGGCATGCCCGAGTGACAGCCGTGTGCGTTGCCGTACACAACCCGACCAGACGGCAGCCCTTGTTGTGTCGGACTGTGAGCGCCCGCTTTAGCGCCGGCGTTCAGCGCAGCTTCGTTGACCAGCACCCTTTGATGCGCGGCACAGGTGGCGTGCGGCTCAAAGCAGGGGGCTGTAGCTGGCAGTGCGCCAGCGGCCGCGCCTTAGACTGGCAGCCCGCAGCCCGGTTGGAGCCCCAGCTTGAAATTGCAGATGGCCAAGAACTCGCTCTTCGCGAAGCTGCTGCGTTCGCCCTGGTGGGTGAGCCTGGCCATCGCTGCGGGCATGGCCGTGGCAACGATGGCGCTGTTGCCACCAAACTGGCGCGGCGCGGCGCTGTTTTCAGGCTTTCCCTTCATCGTGTTGTCGGTGATGGCGGCCTGGCAGCAGCGCCGGTTGCCGGGCGCGGCGCGGGTTGAAGCCACGCGGCAGGCAGTGGCCGCGATGGCCTGGCCGGCCTTCAGCCGCCTGCTGGAAGACGCCTTCCAGCGCGACGGCTACAGCGTGCAGCGCGGCAGCGGTGATGCGGTGGACTTTGTGCTGCAACGCAAGGGCCGGCGCACGCTGGTGAGCGCGCGGCGCTGGAAGTCGGCGCGTCTGGGCCTGGAGACACTGCGCGCCTTGCAGTCCGCACGCGCTGCGGCCGACTCGGACGTCGAGACAGGCCTTGCCACCGACCTTGCCACTGACGCGCTGTGCATCGGCCTCGGTGAGCTCACCGGCAGCGCGCGCCCATTTGCAGCCGAACATCGCGTGATCGTTTGGCAGGCGCCGGAAATCGCGCTGGCGTTGCGCGGCGTGACGTTGGCGCCTTGAAGCGGCGCTGCCGCAGCACCCGCCCGAATGGCGTCAGCCCGCGTGTCCTTCAGCCCAGCGTCCCTCAGCCGACTGTTTCCACGATCAACGGCTGCTCGGCCGCTGCACCGTCACCCAACCTGACGGCGCGCTGCACCGCCGCCACAGCCGCCGCCGCCGTGCCGCTGTCGGCCGCGTGTACCCAGGCCAGCGGCTCGCCGGCCTGCACGATGCGACCGAGTGGCACCACGTCGGCCAGGCCCACGCGCGGGTCCACCGCCGCGCCTGGCGTGGCGCGGCCGCCGCCCAGCGCCACCACCGCCAGGCCGAGCGCGCGCACGTCGATGGTCTGCACGAAGCCCGTGCGTGGCGCCGCCACCGCGCGCCGCACGGGTGCGTGCAGCAGCCGCGCGTCGTGCAGCACATCGGGCGGACCGCCGAGCAGGGCGACCATGCGCGCAAATCGTTCTGCCGCCGCGCCGCTGTCCAGCGCCTGCTGTGCCAGGCGGTGCGCGGCCAGCAGGTTGGGCGCCAGGCCGCTTAGCTGCAGCAACATGGCGGCCAGGTTCAGCGTCAGCTTCAAGAGGCGCGGTTCCTGCGCGCTGCCCTTGAGAAAGTCGATCGTCTCCTGCACCTCCAGCGCATTGCCGGCGTTGTGGCCCAACACCTGGTTCATGTCGGTGATGAGCGCGCGCGCCGGCAGCCCCGCGTCCCGCGCCACGCTGACCAGGCTTTGCGCCAGTTCCTGCGCCTGCGGCAGCGTCGCGCAGAAGGCACCGCTGCCCACTTTCACGTCCAGCACCAGGGCCTGCAACCCGGCTGCCAGCTTTTTGCTCAGGATGCTGGCGGTGATGAGCGGCACGCTTTCCACCGTGGCCGTAATGTCGCGGATGGCGTACAGCCGCCGGTCCGCCGGCGCCAGATTGGCGGAGGCACCGACGATGGCGCAACCCGCCTGCCGCAACGTGGCCAGCAGCAGACCGCGCTCGGGCGCGGTGGTGTAGCCGGGCAGCGCTTCGAGCTTGTCGAGCGTGCCACCGGTGTGGCCGAGACTGCGGCCGCTGACCATCGGCACGACCGTGCCGCAGGCGGCCAGGATGGGCGCGAGCATCAGGCTCACCTTGTCGCCCACGCCGCCGGTGGAGTGTTTGTCAACGATGGGTCCGTGCAGGCCCGCATCGGCCCATTGCAGGACTTCACCCGAGTGCGTCATGGCAGCAGTCAGCGCCACCGTCTCCGCCCTGTCCATGCCGCGCAGCAGCACCGCCATCGCCAGCGCGGCGGCCTGGCTGTCGGCCCAGGCGCCGCTGACCAGGCCGCTGGCAAAGGCGTCGATCTGCGCACGGCCGAGCACGCCACCGTCGCGTTTGATGCGGATGATTTCGGCGGGGGTCATTCGCGTCATCAGCGTCCCGGACCAGCCAAGCGGCCGCCGCCGAACCGGCCCCGCCGGGCCGCTGGGGGCGCCCCCGGGGGAGGCGCCGCAGGCGCTTCGGGGGGACTCAATTGACCCGCAGCACGCGGTCCAGCGGCCCGGGCGCCAGCGTGGGGTTGTTCCTGACGTAAAGCTCGAGTGCGTCCACGTCCATCATGCCGGTGGCCTGCTCGCGGCCTTCCTTGAGCACGGCAAAACTGTCGCCGCCACCGGCCATGAAAGCGTTCACGGTGACACGAACGTTGGCGTTAGCGTCCAGCGGCTGGCCGGCCAGGCGCACGCTGCCGGGTAGCACGCGCTGGCCCACCGGCCTTGACGCATCCCAGCTATAGCTGAAGCCCCGGCTGACGTGCAGCAGGCGGCCACCCGCGCCCTGGCCCCGCCACTGCTGTTCCAGCAACTGCAGCAGCTGCGCGCCGCTGAGCGTCATGGTGACGAGGTTGTTGTAGAAGGGCTGCACCGAGAACAGGTCTTCGTAGCGCACCAGGCCGTCGGCGGGCATCGGCAGCGCGGCGCGAATGCCGCCCGGGTTCATGAAAGCGACCTGCGCGCCGGCGTCGCGCGTGGCTGCCAGTTGCGCATCGGCAATCACCTGGCCGAGCGGGCTTTCACCGGCCGGGTTGCTCTCGCGCGGCAGCGCGGCGGCAATGCGCCCCACGACACGCTTGGCCAGTGGCACGACGAGCTTCTCGTACTGCTCGATGAGCGCCGTCTGGCGCGGATCTTTCGCGAACGTGGGCCGCACGATGACGTTGTCGGCGACTGCGCTCGTGATGTCGCGCGTGCCCGGGTCCAGCACGATGTCGATCGCGGTCACGATGGTGCCGTACTTGTCGCCGCTGGTGACCAGGCGGCCGTCGATGCGGCAGTTGTAGGCGCGGTGCGTGTGGCCGCTGATCACCAGATCCACCGCCTTGTCGAGCTTCTTCACGATATCGACGATGGGGCCGCTGATGCCCGGGCAGTCGTTGTAGTCGCCGCTCGGAATGCCGCCTTCGTGGATCAGTACGACGATGGCCTCGATGCCCTGCGCGCGCAGCTTGGGCACGAGTTCATTCACGGTCTGCGCTTCATCGCGGAACTGCAGGCCGGCCACGCC
>JANNGN010000385.1:0-2294 GCA_031403895.1 Rubrivivax sp.
GCCCTGCTGGCGGTTCTGCTGCAACTGGCGGGCTGTGCCTCACCGCAGCGCGACGAATCTCCCAACGCGACAGCGGAACGATTGAATCGAGACGCCCGCGAGGACATGGAGGCGGGCAGCTACGAGCGCGCCATCAAGAGCCTGGAGCGCGTCGAAGGCCTGGCGGCCGGTTCGCTGCTGGCCCAGCAGGCGCTGCTGGACATGGCCTACATGAACTGGCGCACTGGCGAGAAGGCCCAGGCGCTGAGCACCGTCGAGCGTTTCATCAAGCTCAACCCCTCGAGCCCGGCGTTGGACTATGCGCACTACCTCAAGGGCGTGATCAACTTCAACGACAACCTCGGGCTCATCGGTTCGCTGGCCGGCCAGGACCTGTCCGAACGCGACCAGCGCGCGTCGCGCGACGCCTACCAGGCCTTCAAGCAGCTGGTCGACCAGTTCCCGAACTCGCGCTACACGCCCGATGCGCGCCAGCGCATGGACTACATCGTCAACACGCTCGCCGCCTATGAGGTGCACGTGGCGCGCTACTACTTCAGGCGCGGCGCCTACGTGGCCGCCGCCAACCGGGCGCAGCACGCCGTGTCCGAGTTCCAGCAGACGCCAGCCATCGAAGAAGCGCTCTACATCCTGATGCTCAGCTACGAGAAGCTCGAACTGCGCAGCCTGCGCGACGACTCCGAGCGCGTGCTGCGCAAGAACTTCCCCGACAGCGCCTACCTCACGCGGGGGCTGTCGGCGCGCGACAAGGCCTGGTGGAAGCTCTGGTGATGGGTTTAGGTGGCTGCGCTCAATGCGCGGCGGCCAGTTCAGTCAGCCAGTCCAACGCTTCGGACTCATCGGTCAACCGACCCATCGGCGGCAGCGCGGCCAGCAGCCGGCGGCCGTAGCGCATCTGGCGCAGGCGCGGGTCGCACAGCACGAGCAAACCACGGTCGCTTTAGGTGCGGATCAGGCGGCCGGCACCCTGCTTCAGTGACACCGCCGCTTCGGCCACAAAGTAGTCGTCAAAGGGGTTGCGGCCTTGCTCGCGCAGCTGCCGCACGCGCGCTTCCACCAGCGGGTCGTTGGGGGGCGGGAACGGCAACTTGTCGATCAACACACATTGCAGTGCGTCACCCGGCATGTCGATGCCTTCCCAGAAGCTTTGTGAGCCCACCAGCACACAGCCGCGGCCGTCGCCGTAACGCTGCAGCAGCGCGCGCCGCGGTTCGCTGCCCTGCACCAGCACCGTGAGATCGGGCGCCGCCGCGCGGATGGCCTCGGCCAGCAACGGCAACACACGCAACGTCGTCGTCAGCACGAAGGTGCGACCGCCCAGCGCCAAGGCGCAGCGCGCGGCCAATGCACCCACCGCCGCCGGGTGAGCCGGTGCATTCGGCAAGGGCATCTGCGCCGGCACCCAGACGCGCGCGTTGGCCGCGTAGTCAAAGGGGCTGCCCACCCGCAGCTTGATGGCATCCTCAAGACCCGTGCTGGCGGTGAACCACGACAGCTCGGCGTCGTCGCCCAGCGTGGCCGAGGTGAAGATCCACGCCTTGGGCGACCGCGCACGCTGCTCGGACAGCATCTCGCGGATGTCCAGCGGCGACTCCACCAGCCGCGCCTGCTGCGGCGTCAGGTCAACCCAGCGCACATGCCCAGCCTCGACCTCGTTTTCGAAGTGGCGCGCCAGCGTGGCCAGCGAGCGTGCGCGCTGTTCGAGCTTCGGAAAGTCCGGCGCCGCCTCAGCCGCGGCGGCCAGACCTTCGGCGGCTGCCAGCGCAGCGTCGGCCAGCGCCGGCAGCGCAGCCGGCAGGGCGTCTGCCACTTCTTCCCAGCGCCGCTTGAGGATGCCCCGCACCTCGTGGATCGGCCCCGCGCAGGCCAGCCGCAATTCGCGCGTGGCGCGCTCGATGCCGGACTGCAGCTCTGCCCAGGGTTGCAACCCCCGTGCGTGCTGCAACCCGCAGGCCAGCAGGTCGCGGCCCAGATCGAGGGCCTGCCCGGTGGCAAGCGTGGTGCCCAGAAACTGCACGCCAGCCTCGACCAACTGGTGCGCCTCGTCAAACACCGCCACCTCCACCGTGGGCAGCAATTCGGCCACACCACTGTCGCGCAAAGCCATGTCGGCAAAGAACAGGTGGTGGTTGACGACCACCAGGTCCGCCGCCATGGCATCGCGCCGCGAAATATGGCATTCCTGATACGCAGGTTTTACAACAAGCAACAGAAACTGGTCGTGTAGTTTTGACTCATGACAGCGATTTCGGCGGACTTTAATGGGCGCTGAGTTTATTGGGATCATATATGTT
>JANNGN010000386.1:0-3631 GCA_031403895.1 Rubrivivax sp.
GCGCCGGAGTTCGCGGTAGGCGTGGCTGCCGCACACTTCGGCGTATAGCTCGTCGGCATCGAAGCCGCCGCCCAGGGCCACCGTCACCAGGTGCTGCACCAGCACGTCCAGCGGCTTGGCCGGCGAGACGCGCGACTCCACGCGTCCGGCCAGCGCAGCGCGGCGCGCGGCGGCGGCTTCCACCAGTTCCAGCGTGTTGGTGGGCACCAGCGTGACGCGGCTGGTGCGGCCTGGTGCATGGCCGCTGCGGCCGGCACGCTGCAGCAAGCGCGCCACGCCCTTGGCGCTACCGATCTGCAGCACACGCTCCACCGGCAGGAAGTCCACACCCAGGTCCAGGCTCGATGTCGCCACCACGGCTTTCAGCGTGCCGTGCTTCAGGCCCGCCTCGACCCATTCGCGCACCTTGCGGTCCAGCGAACCGTGGTGCAGCGCTATAACGCCGGCCCAGTCGGGCCGCGCCTGCAGCAGCAGCTGGTACCAGATTTCGGCCTGGCTGCGCGTGTTGGTGAAGACCAGCGTGGTGCCGCTGCGGTCCAGCTCGTCCACCACCGGCTGCAGCATCTGCGCGCCCAGGTGGCCGCCCCATGAAAAGCGGCCCGGGTCAGCGGGCAGCAGGGTGTCGATGGTGAGTGCCTTGTCGCTGCGGCCCTGCACCAGCTGGCCACCGGGGCCGGCCAGCGTGGCCATGGCATCGGGCAGGTTGCCGATGGTCGCGCTCAGCCCCCACACCACCAGGCCCGGGTTCCAGCGCCGCAGCCGCGCCAGCGCCAACTGCACCTGCACGCCGCGTTTGCTGCCGATGAGTTCATGCCATTCGTCAACGATGACGGTGTGAACGGCACCCAGTTCGCTGCGCGCGTTGTCGCGCGTCAACATCAGGCTCAGCGATTCGGGTGTCGTGACCAGCGCGGCGGGCAGGCGCCTGTCTTGCCGCGCGCGCTCGGCGCTTGGCGTATCGCCCGTGCGCTGGCCCACCGCCCAGGCAGGCTGCAGGGCCGGCCGCGCGTCGTGCAGCGCCCGTGTGGTGTCGGCAGCCAGCGCGCGCATGGGCGTGAGCCACAGCACCTGCAGCCCCGGCCCGGGCCGGCCGCGAAGCTGCGCACCCAGCCATACCGCCAGCGTTTTGCCACTGCCCGTGGTGGCGTGCAGCAGGCCGCTGCGGCCGGCTGCCATGGCGGCCCAGACTTCGCGCTGGAAGGCGAAAGCCGTCCAGCCGCGCGCGGTGAACCAGGCTTGCAGGGTTGCGTCGCTCATGGACCGATGTTTCCACACACGGTTCCGGCCGCCTGTTCCAGCGCGGTGATTGCCGGCGGCGTGATCGCTTTCCATGCGCACCCGGTGCGTCACAGCCGCTGCTTTCGGTCTAACTCATCGGCCTGCCTGCTCCATCAGCAGGTAGGTGTTGTAGGCATTCATGCGGTTCGCGGCCCGGAACAGCGGCAGGTGTTCAAACCGCGACCAGTCGGCCTTGGCATAGGCTTCTTCGAAGGGCTCCAGGTTTCGCGCCGCTTCACCCATCGTCTGGCGCAAGTGCAGCAGGTAGTCGCGCGTCAACGCAAGGTCTTCCCTTGGCGACGTCGAGACGGGGCCGTGGCCCGGCACCAGCACTTGCGGCGCCATCTCGATCAGGCGCGTCAACGATTCGATCCACTGGCGGCTGTCGGCCTGGCCGACAAACGGGATGCGGCCGCGGAAGACCAGGTCACCCGCGAAAAGCAGCCGCGACTTCGGCACATAGACGACCAGATCTTCGGGTGTGTGCGCGGGCCCGGCGTGGCGGATGCGGAAGGCCTGCCCGCCCAGGTGCAGCGTGTGGTCGGCGCTGTCGAGCCACAGGTCGGCGCCGAGCAGACGGGTGTTGTCGTCGATCCACGGGGACAGGTCCTGCCGGCTGGCTTCGAGCCTGCGCTGCGCGGCTTCGGAGTGCAGGTACTCGCGCCCCGCTGGATGCGCGACGATCGTTGCACCCGCCGCCTTGAAGGCCTGCAGGCCGTAGATGTGGTCGGCGTGAAAGTGCGTGACGATGAGGTAGCGGATCGGCTTTGGCGTGACGCGGCGAATCTCGGCGATCAGTTCCGTGGCCAGCGCCGGCGAGCCCAGTGCATCGACGACAACGACACCGTCGTCGGTGACGACGAAGCCTGCGTTCGAGATGAAATTGCGGTTGGCCGGCGAGCCCAGCGCCGCCTCGCCCTGCACGAACCACACGCCGTCAGCCACCTGCACCGCCTTGATGGGGCCCGCTGCGGCTTGCGCCGGCACTATCGCCAGCAGCCACGCCAGCAGCACCGCGATCAACCCGCCCCGGTGGTGGGCGGCTGCAAGGGGCGTGCGAGTATTCATG
Organism: Rubrivivax sp.; assembly: GCA_031403895.1. GTDB lineage: Bacteria > Pseudomonadota > Gammaproteobacteria > Burkholderiales > Burkholderiaceae_C > Rubrivivax. The sequence goes on from JANNGN010000386.1 coordinate 2,348, forward strand.
CGGGGTCCGGGTGCGGATGATGGGCCGATGAAACTGCGGTAGCCGTCACACACCGCAAGTTCCGCCCATCAGTCGCCGGCCTCGGCGCGCAGGTAGGCGCGATTGACGTTGCTGCGGTGCAGCTGGTCAAAGTTGGCCAGCGCTGCAAATGCCGGTGCCGCGCCCAGTTCAGCCAGCGCCGCTTCGACGCCGGCCATTTCCTTGGCATGGCGTGCAACACCGTTGACCACGAAGCGCAGGTAAGCGCCGGTCTGCGCTTGTGCGGTGGCGATGGTGGTCGGCCCGCCATGCCCCGGCACCACCTGCGCGGGGGCCAGCACAACCAGGCGCTCAAAGGCGGCCAGCCAGGTGCGCCCGTTGGATGCCGGCGCAAGGCTCAGCAGGCGTTCGACATACACCAGGTCGCCCGCAAAAGCGACGCCGATGGCCGGCAGCCAGACCACGCTGTCGCCCGGGAAATGCGCATCACCCAGGTCGAGCACCTCGATGCGCTGGCCGCCGAGTGTCAGCTCACTTCGGGTGCCAGCCAGCACACGCTCGGCGTGCAAGGCCCGGGTGCCTTGCAGCCGGTCCGCGAGCAGGACCTGCAGCTCGGCCAGCTGCGCGGCGGCGCCCGCGCGCTGCGTCTGCACCGTGCGCTGATGGGCGACGATCTGCGCCCCGCTTTGCTGAAAGTGATCGTTGCCAAGCCAGCGGTGGTGCTGGCTGCCGGTGTTGATGACCCAGCGCACCGCTTTGCCCGTCAGCTGCTGCGCCATGGCGGCCAGCAGCTTCGCGCCCTGCACGGACGCCCCGCTGTCGATCAGGATCGTGCCTTCGGAAGTGGCCACCACGCCATAGGTGGCGTTCAGCGCGTGGTTGTCCCGCGTCGGCCCGCCAAGGGGCCCGACCAGCGCCCACACACCGGGTGCCACCACCTCGGCCCGCAACAGCGCAGGCTGCGCCACGGCCGACAGGGCCTGCGACAACAGCCAGGCCAGCATGAAGAACCGCAAGGCGCGGCCGAAGTGACTGCGAACCGTCATGCCGCGATGCCCGGGTTGCCCTGCGTCCCCACCAGCGTGGGCGTGTTGACCTTGCGCGGCTTGATGCGCCCGCCCTGCGCCTTGAACCAGATCTCGACATGCTCCCACACCGGCTTCACGCCGGGCAGCGTGCGCGCCTCTTCGGCCACCGGCGCCCAGCCGGCCACCTTGTACTTCTTGCCGGCTTCGATGGGCTTGCCCTGCAAGCGCATGTCGCTGATGCGCGAGCCCATCTTCTCGCTCGGGCTGCAGGTGTAGG
>JANNGN010000387.1:0-6512 GCA_031403895.1 Rubrivivax sp.
GGCTACTGGATCAGCATGGCCGCCGACGAGATCATTGCCGACGAAGCCAGCATCACCGGCAGCATCGGCGTCGTCGGCCTCTTGCCCACGGCGCGGGGCGCGATGGACAAGCTGGGCATTCACACCGGCGGCGTCACCACCACCTGGCTGACCGACGCCTATGACCCGAAGCGCGCGCTCAACCCGCGCTTTGCACAGCTGGTGCAGGGCATCGTCGATGGCACCTACCGCGACTTCACCGTGCTGGTGGCGACTGCGCGCAAGAGCACGCCCGAGAAGATCAATCAACTGGCGCAGGGGCGTGTGTGGAGCGGCAAGGACGCGCAGGCGCGCGGCCTGGTGGACCGGCTGGGCAGCCTCGGTGACGCGATTGCATCCGCCACCAAGCTCGCCAAGCTGGCCGCCGACCCGCGCATCGAATATGTCGAAGCCACGCCCGGCAGGCTGCAGCGGCTGCTGGAGCAGCTTGGCGTGACGCAGGCGGATCTGGCTTTGCCGCAAAGTGGCCTGCGCGCTGCGCTGGTGGCCAGCGGCTTGCTGCCGCCGGTGGCGCAGGCGCTGGCGCAAGACCTGGGGTGGCTGGCGGATGTGGCCGAGCGGCACAAGCCGTTTGCGGCGGTGGTGCATTGTTTGTGTGGGGTGGAGTAGTCGGGCAGCGCTGTTTGACAGCGGCGCAGTTGGGCGCGTCAAACGTTGCTTTGCGTTGATGCGGCTCGGTGCTACGGGCTTCTTTGCCCGGGCCAGCCTGGCGGCGCGGCGTGCGCAGTCGAATGCCTTGCTTCGGTTCGTAGCGGGTCTTGGCCGACGAGGCGGGCGAAGCGCCTGCGAACAGGGCTTGAAGCCCGTAGGCCGTGCTGTGCCGCTGGGCACGATCGAGCACGATGCTATCGGACGCCTGCGACCACCGCCGCACCGAGCCGGGCATCAGGTGCAGGAAGCTGCGCACCGCCGCAGGCACGGACACCTGTCCTTGAGACCTGAGTTGGGTCTGGATTTTTTGCATGCGGGCATCCTGTCGCTTGGCCGGATCAATGAACCGCAGTCGGCTGCTTGATCGCGAGCTTTGCCTGACGCCTGAGCCGCAGCTGCCACTTCGGTTTCCCTTGAACGCCGCGCACCCCAGGAACCAGGGATTGCCGGCGCCGGCCAGCATGCCAACACTCTGCGGAAATCAAATCGCGCCGTCGCAGCACTTCAAGCCCTCAAGCCCTCAAGCCCTCAAGCCCTCAAGCCCTCAAGTTTTTAAGGAACCCCAATGAATACAGCACGAATTCTGGTCACCGCCTGCGCGGCGATGTTGGCAGGTGGCACAGCAGGCGCCGCCCCCATCACGCCCGACAGCTACGACATGCTCAATGGCAACACCGGCAGCTTCCAGTACTGGGACCAAAGCTACAACGGCGCCGGCTGCGTGACCTGCGACAACGCGGCCCTGAGCGGTGGCCGCGGCGACCTGACCGACGGCATCATTGCCCTCAACAACTGGTTCATTGACGAAGCGCCGGCTGGCAACGGCCCCTACGTCGGCTGGACGTTGAGCCCGACCATCACCTTCCGCTGGGCTTCAGCCATCACGCTGAATTCGCTGATCTTTTATCTGGACGACGCCAACGGAGCAGGCAACGTCAGCGCGCCCAGCAGCATCGACGTGGACGGCGTGAACTATGCGGTGGCCGACCCAGCCGGCTCTGCGCCCTTTGCCTTCACCGTCAGCGGCCTGTCCTTCACCGGCACCGACCTGGTGGTCAGGCTCAACAGCGCGAACCAGTGGGTGTTCCTGAGCGAAGTGAGCTTCGACGGCGTGGCGCCCACCCGGGTGCCAGAACCCGGCAGCCTGGCGCTGCTGGCAGCCGCACTGGCTGCGCTTGGCCTGAGCACGCGGCGCCGCCGCAGCCGCTGAACTGCTGCGCGCGGGCTGCCTGCGCCTCAAGGCGCAGGCAGCGCACCGGCTGCAGGCGGCCGCGCCAGGTCTTCCAGGCTCAGGCCCTTCTCGCGCAGCAGCGCTTCAAGCACCGGTTGCAGCGCGCCCAGCCGCTCGGCGATGGCGTCGCGAACGGTATCGACAAAGACCTGCGTCGAACGTTCGATCTCGATGTTCAGCAGTTCACCTTCAGTCTTGCCGGCAAAGGTGGTCATGCGCAGGGTTTCGGGGATGATCCAGACTTCGAACCAGCCCGCACCGCCTGCTTCGCGCTGCGCTTCGGCCACCGTCAGGCTGGCGCCATTGATGGCGATGTAGCCCTTGGCAAAAACGTAGCGCATCCACGGCGCCGGCACGGCGATGCGCAGCACGCGGTTGTTCTCGGGTTCACGCACCGACGCCACCGTGGCCTTGAAATCGATGTGGCCCGATAGGGGATGGCCGCCGATCTCGGCACCGTCGCGCGCGGCGCGCTCGACGTTGATGCGGCTGCCGGGCTGCAAGGCGCCCAGCGTTGTCAGCGACAGGCTCTGCTGCATCACATCGAAGTCAACCGCATCGGGGCCGCGCAGCGTGGTGACGGTGAGGCAGACGCCGTCCACCGCGACGCTGGCGCCAACTGCCAGGCCGTCGCAAAAGCCCGGTGTGAAGGCCAGGGTGAAGCTGCGCAGACCGGGCCGGTCCTGCAGTTGCGCGACCGTGGCCACGCCTTGAACGATGCCGGTGAACATAGGCCGCAGAGCTTAGCAGCCGGCTGCGACCCCCATCAGTGCAGCACGGCGTTGCGCGCGGCTTGCAGCGGGAACAGGTCCTGGATGGCGCGCAGCGCGTCCAGCTTCAGGTGCGGGAAAAGTTCAGCCAGCGCCTGGTGGGCTTCGGCTTCGCGCAGCAACTCGGATCGCGCGGGCGCTGCGGCTTGCAGCGGCTGGCTGGGTTGGCTGGGCTGACGATCAACGGGCTGGACGTCAAATGGAAACACGCTGCATCCCCGGACTTGTGACTGAGCGTCCAGTGTCCCGCCCGGCTGTTTCACCGCCGTGCCGGCGCCTGTTTCAAGTGTTGCTCGTCAAAAGGGGCACCGGCCCCAAGGCATACACCGCCGTCGCTTCGGTCTTGCCCTTGAACACGACGCGGCCCATGGCGTCGGGTGCCAACGCCGTGCCCAGCCCTTTGCAAGCCACGCCGTCGAGCAGGATCGCGCGGCCCATGACCTTGGTGTGCGCTTCCAGCCGAGCCGCCAGGTTCACGGTGTCGCCGATGCAGGTGTAGGTGGCGCGCGCTTGCGTGCCGGTATAGCCGGCCACCATCTCACCGCTGGCGATGCCAATGCCGATGGCGATGGGCGCCTGCCCCGCCGCTTCGCGGTCGGCGTTGTACAGCGCCACCATGTCCAGCATGTCCAGCGCGGCGCGGGCGGCCGCCGCGCTGTGGTTGGGCAGCGGCAGCGGCGCGCCGAAGATCGCCATCAACCCGTCGCCCACCATCTGGTTGACGACACCGCCTTCGGCCGTGATGGCCTCGAACATCAGCGTGTAGTAGGTGTTGAGCAGCTCGATGGTGTCTTCGGGCGTCTGCCGTTCAACCATCGCGGTGAAGCCGCGGATGTCGCTGAACATCACGGTCGCCACGACACGTTTGCCGCCCAGCGCAAAGCCGCTTTGCTGCATGTCCTGCGCCACTTCAGCCGTGGCAAAGCGGCGCACCAGTTCTTGCTGCTGGTCGCGCAGGCGCTTCTTCTCCAGGCTGGCGTTGACACGCGCTTTCAGCAGCACGGTGTTCAAGGGTTTGGGCAGATAGTCTTCGGCGCCGAGTTCGATGCAGCGCACGATGTTGATGATTCCTTCGACCGAACTCGTCACGATCACCGGCAGCTCGCGCAGCGCGCGGTCGGCCTTCATCGCCTCCAGCACCTGGAAGCCGTCCATCACTGGCATCTCGATGTCCAGCAGCAGCAGGTCGAAGGCCTGGCTGCGCAGCATTTCAAGCGCCATGCGCCCGTCCAGCGCCAGCGCCACGCGGTGGCCCTGCTGCTCCAGGCTGCGCGCCAGCAGCAGGCGGTTGACCTTGTTGTCGTCGGCCACCAGCAAGCGCGCTGCGTCAGCCACGGGCCAGCTCCTGCAGCGCAGCGGCAGCACGCTGGTAGGCCGCTTCCAGGGCGTCGATGGCGGCAGCGTCGCGGCTGGCGTCGGCGGCCAGCCCCTCCAGCTCGAGCCGCCGCGCCAGCAGCGACACGCCCATCGCACCGAAGGTGGCGCTGTTGCTCTTCAGCGAGTGTGCCGCGCGGCGGAACACGTCGGCATCGCCTGCGGCACGCGCGCTGCGCAAATCAGCCAGCATGGTGGGCGCTTCTTCCAGAAAAGTGGCCACCAGTTCGGCCACGAACTCGGGCCCGGCGGTGTCGCGCAGTTCGTCGAAGGTGGTCTTGTCGATCAGGTTCACGTCAGGGGGCTCCCCGGTTGGCAACGCCCAGCAACGCGTCGATCAATTGAGCCACGCGGATGGGCTTGGTGAGGTAGTCGTCCATGCCGGCGGCCAGGCACATCTCGCGGTCGCCTTGCATCGCATTCGCGGTCATGGCGACGATGCGCGGGCGCGCCGCTGGCGGCCACTTCGCGGTGATGCGGCGCGACGCTTCCAGGCCGTCCATCTCGGGCATCTGCACGTCCATCAGCACGACATCGTAGGTCTGGCGTGCGACGGATTCGATGGCCTCGACGCCGTTGCTGGCCAGGTCGGCGCGGTAGCCCATCTGCTGCAACAGGCGCAGCGCCAGCTTCTGGTTCACGACGTTGTCTTCGGCCAGCAGGATGCGCAGCGGGTGGCGCGTGGCCAGCTGCGCATCGAACTTGGGTTTGGCCGCTTGCACGGCCCGCTTGGACGCAGCGTCTTGCACCAGCAGGCTGATCAGCGTGTCGAAAAGCTGGCTTTGCCGCAGCGGCTTGGCCAGCGTGGCGGCGAACAGCGCGTCGCTGGCCTCGCGCCGGCCGAGCGAGCTGAACAGCACCAGCGGCAGCGTGTGGCCGGCGGCGCGGATGCGCGCGGCCAGCGTGCTGCCGTCCATGCCCGGCATGTGCATGTCGATGATGGCCAGGTCGTAGCTCGCCTCTTGCAGCATCTGCAACGCGATTTCAGGCGCTTCGGTGTCTTGCGCCACCATGCCCCACTTGGCGCTTTGCAGCGCCAGGAGGCGGCGGTTGGTGGCGTTGTCGTCCACCACCAGGATGCGCTTGCCCTTCAGCGCCGGCTGCTCGCCGATGAAGTCGCGCTTGCTGCCTGCGGGCAAGGTCGCGGCCTGCGCGGGAATACTGAAGTGGAAGCTGCTGCCGTGGCCCGGGCCGGCACTCTGCACCCCCATGCTGCCGCCCATCAGCTCAGTCAGCAACTTGCTGATGGCCAGGCCCAGCCCCGTGCCGCCGTACTTGCGCGTGGTGCTGCTGTCGGCCTGGCTGAACTTCTGGAAAAGGCGGCTCATGCCGTCAACGCTGAGGCCGATGCCGGTGTCGCGCACGCTGAAGTGGAGTTGCCCGCCGTGCGCAGAAACCGTGAGCACGACTTCGCCTTGTTCGGTGAACTTCACGGCGTTGCTCAGCAGGTTCAGCAACACCTGGCGCAGCCGCGTCACGTCGCCCATGATGGCGGCCGGCACCTCGCACCCGCCGTTGTTCTCAAAGACATAGGCGATGTCGAGGTGCTTTTCTGCTGCCCGCGAAGCCACCAGGTCGAGCGCCGACTCCACACACTCGCGCAGGTCGAAAGGCTGGCTTTCGATGTCCATCCGCCCGGCCTCGATCTTCGAGAAGTCGAGGATGTCGTTGATGATCGTCAAGAGCGCGTCGCCGCTGTCGCGGATGGTCGCTGCAAAGTCGCGCTGTTCCTCGGACAGCGGCGTGTCCAGCAAAAGGCCGCTCATGCCGATGACCGCGTTCATCGGCGTGCGGATTTCGTGGCTCATGGTGGCCAGGAAAGCGCTCTTGGCCTGGTTGGCGGTCTCCGCAGCGGCGCGCGCCTGCCGCGCCTCGTTGAACAGGCGCGCGTTCTGGATCGCGACCACTGCCTGGTCGGCGAAAGTCTTGAGCAGCGCCTCGTCACGCGCGCTGAAAGGCACGGGCGGCCGGCGCACGACGTGGATGGTGCCGATGCCCTGGTCTTGCCACAGCATCGGCGCGATCAGCATCGAGAAGTTGCCCACCTCGCGCGCCATGCCACGCATGCCCTCGGGCACGCCCGGGCCGTGCAGGATGTCGGGGTAGTGCACGACGCGCTTTTTGCGCAACGGGTAGGACTGGTAGGCCTGCGACAGCGGTCGCGGGAAGCCCTGGTTCAGTTGCTCGAAGTTGCGCGCGTCCACCCCGGCCAGGTTGCCGGCGTGGTGATAGACGTACCCGTCCTCGCGCACCAGCGACAGCACCGACTGCACGCCGTCAAACAGCCGCATGCAACTGACCATGATCTTGTCGAACACCGGCTGCGCGTCGGCCATCGAACTGCTGATGACCTGCAGCACCTCGGCGCTGGCGGTCTGCTGTTCCAGCGCTTCCTTGGTCTCGTTGAACAGGCGCGCGTTCTGGATCGCGATCACGGCCTGGTCGGC
>JANNGN010000388.1:0-5371 GCA_031403895.1 Rubrivivax sp.
GCCCGCACTTCCTCGATCGTCGTCACCCCGGCCAGCACCTTCTCGATGCCGTCCTGGCGCAGCGTGCGCATGCCGTCGCCAAGGGCGTGGCGCTGCAGTTCGTCGGCGCGCTGGCCGGTCTGGATGAGGTGGCGCAAGCCGCGCGACACCATCATCAGTTCGTGGATGCCGGCGCGGCCGCGGTAGCCGGTGCCGCTGCAGTGTTCGCAGCCCACGCTCTTGTAGAGCGTCAGGCGGCCTTCGGTGCCGAAGCGGCGGCGCCAGTCGGCCAGCACGTCGCTCGCGTCGGGCGGGCTGTCGATGCTGGCCATGACGTGCAGGTAGTCGTGCAGCAGTTCTTCTTCTTCCTCTGCACTGGCTGTGCGCGCCACGCGGCAATGGTTGCACAGCCGACGCACCAGGCGCTGCGCCAGCACGGCGAGCAGCGCGTCGGCAAAGTTGAACGGGTCCATGCCCATGTCGAGCAGCCGCGTGATGGTCTCGGGCGCGCTGTTGGTGTGCAGCGTGCTCAGCAGCAAGTGGCCGGTCAGCGATGCTTCGATGGCGACTTGCGCCGTCTCCTGGTCGCGTATCTCGCCGACCATGATGACGTCCGGGTCGGCGCGCAGGAACGCCCTCAAGGCTTTTGCGAATGTCCACTCGATGCGCGGGTTGACCTGCACCTGGCGCAGGCCGACCTGGGTGATTTCCACCGGGTCCTCGGCGGTCCAGATCTTGCGCTCGGGGGTGTTGATGGAGCCCATCACCGAGTGCAGCGTGGTCGTCTTGCCCGATCCGGTGGGGCCCACGCACAGCAGCATGCCGTAGGGGCGCGCGGCGGCGCCTTGCAGGCGCTCGAGGTTCATGGGCGAGAGCCCAAGGCGGTCGATGGCGATCGGCTTGCTGGACTGCAAGAGGCGCAGCACCGCGTCTTCCAGGTTGCTGGCGGTGGGGATCGTGGCCACGCGCAGTTCCAGCTTCACGCCTTGCACGAACTTGCTGAAGTTGATCTTGCCGTCCTGCGGTTTACGGCGTTCGCTGATGTCCAGGTCGCACATGATCTTCAGCCGCGCGATCATGGCGCTGCGATAGTTGGGTGGCAGCTCCAGGTAGGGCCGCATCTGGCCGTCCTTGCGAAAGCGCACGCGCACCTTTTCGCGGCCGGCCGGGCATTCGATGTGGATGTCGCTGACGCCCTGGGCATGCGCTTCCAGGATCATCGAATTGATCAGCCGCACCAGCGTGTTGTCGCTCTGCTCCAGCGGCTGCACCTCATCGTCGTCGATGCGGGCGTCCACACGTTCCATGTTGGCCAGCAGCTTGCTGGCGTCGCCCAACTCAAATTCCACCGGCGTGCCGGGGTCGCTGGCCGCACCTTGGCCGACCATCATGGCGCCGACTTTTTCATAGGCACGGTCGATTGCGCCCAGCAGCACGCCAGCGCGCACCAGCACCGGCACCACCTTGCACTGCGCCGCAAATTCGATCTCGTCGAGCTTGCTGCGGTCGGACGGGTCTTCGACCGCGATCACCAGGCGGCCGCCACGCATCATCAGCGGCAGGGCCGGCACGCGGCTGGCCACGGCGTAGGGCAGCCGCACCACGGCCTCGGCGTCGGCCGGGAACTGCAGCACGTCCACCAGCGGGTAGCCCATCTTGCGTGCCAGCGCGGTCTGCAGGTCAGAGCGCGTGACCCTGCCCGTGCGCACCAGCAACTCGCCCAGCGGCACGCTGCGGTCCAGGCGCTGCTGGAGCAGCGCGTCTTCAAGCTGCGCTTCGCTGATGTAGCCGAGCGCGGTGAGGGCCTCGCCAATGCGCACCATCGGCATCCTGGACTGCTTTTCAATGGCCTCGGCCAGCTCTTGAGCCGAGATGATCTGGCGCACCACCAGCATGTCGCCGAGCTTGCGGGTGCGCATTTCCTGCTGCTCGGCCAGCGCCTGCCGAATCTGATCGGGCGAGGCCGAGTTCTGCGCCACCAGCGCGTCGCCGATGCGCATGCCGACCTCGGCCTGGCTGTAGGCGGGGCGCGGCACAAACCAGCGGCGCAGGCTGCCCAGCGCGTCGATCTGCTCGAACAGGAACAGGCCCCAGGCGGTTTCGTGGTGGCCCACGGTGTCGCCTTGCCAGGTGCTGCCGTCGAGAAAATTCACCGTGAAGGGCAGCGACGGCCCCTGCAACACCAGGTCGCCCACTTCCGCAATCGGCACCAGCGGTGCGAGCGGCTCGGTCAGGCACAGGCGGCGGAACTGGTCGGTGCGCAGCAGCATGGGCCGGCGCTGTTTGGGCAGCAACAGATGCAGCTCGCCCTGTTCAGGCGCAAACAGCGCGAGCTGGCCTTTCAGCGCATGGCCGTTGAGCCCTTCGACGGCACACAAGGGCGGCACGGCGGGCGCAGCGGGTGCGGGGTAGCCAGCCAGGTCTGGCGTCGGCCACGCAAATGCCGCTTCGTGGGTGGGCAGCAGTTGCAGCGGCGGCTGTGACAGGTCGGACATCGATTTCCCCAATGGCGGCGCGTGCGGGGTGGATGGATTTCTCCCGCGTAGCAGGGATGCTAGGCAGCGCCGGCATCGTCAAAGGGCCGATCAGCAGGGCAGTTCGGCGCCAGATTCAGTTCTTCTGCGCGCCCATCAGCACATCGGGCAGCCAGGTCACGAGCAGCGGGAACACGGTGATGATGGCAATGGCCAGCACCAGGCAGGCAAAAAACGGCAGCGCCGCCTTGGCGATGAGGTTGCTGTCCTTGCCGGTCATGTTCTGCAGCACGAACAGGTTGAAGCCCACCGGTGGCGTGACCTCGGCAATCTCCACCAGCAGGATGATGAAGATGCCGAACCAGATGAGGTCGAACCCGGCCTTCTGGATCATCGGCAGCACCACCGCCGAGGTCAGCACGATCATGCTGATGCCGTCCAGCGCGGTGCCCAGCACAAGGTACACGATGACCAGCACGAAGATCAGCGTGTAGGGGCTCAGGTTCATCGCCGACACCCATTCGGCCAGCTCGCGCGGCACGCCGGTGAAGGCCATCGTCTTTGACAGGAAGGCGGCACCGGCCAGGATGAACATGATCATGCAGCTCATGCGCGTGGCGCCCATCAGGCCGTCCCAGAAGTTGCGCCAGTTCAGGCTGCCGCCGGTGCCCGCAATGACCAGTGAACCCAGCACGCCCCAGGCCGCACATTCAGTGGCCGTCGCCCAGCCGGCCACCAGCACCCAGACGATGAACAGGATCAGCAGGCCGCACGGGATGAGGCTGGCCGACAGGCGCAGCTTCTGCATCAAGGAAGTGGGCGCGTCGGGCGGCGGCACGCGGTCGGGGTGCGCCAGGCTCCACCAGCCGATGTACAGCGAGAACAGCGCCATCAGCACGGCGGCCGGAATGAAGCCGGCCAGGAACAGGCGGATCACCGACGCATCGGCCGCCACCGCATACACCACCATCGTGATCGACGGCGGGATCAGGATGCCCAGGCCACCCGCCGTGGCCAGCGCGCCGATGGCCAGGTTCTCGTCATAGCCCCGGCGCTTGAGTTCGGGCAAAGCCACCTTGGCGATGGTGGCGCAGGTGGCCGCCGACGAGCCCGAGACCGAGCCGAAGATGCCGCAGCCCAGGATGGTGGTGTGCATCAGCCGACCCGGCACGCGGTTGAGCCAGGGTGCGAGGCCGCTGAACATCTGCTCCGACAGCTTGGTGCGGAAGAGGATCTCGCCCATCCAGATGAAGAGCGGCAGCGCGGCAAGCTCCCAGCTGGCGGTGGTTTCCCAGAAGGCGGTGAAAAGGTTCTTGCCGGGTGGCGTGGTGGTGAAAAAGAACTGCCCCACCCAGCCGACGATGGCCAGCGCCATCGCGATCCAGACGCCGCCGGTCAGCAGCAGCAGCAGGACAAACAGCAGCAGGCCGCCGATGGCGACGACGGACATCAGAGGTCCTCGGAGAAGTCGCCGCGCGCGTGGCGCTCTTCCACCAGGCGCACGTAGGTCGGCTTGCCACCCAGCAGCACGATGACCAGTTCGTCAACCACGGCCATCACGAACAGCAGCGCGCCGATGACAAAACTCAGCTGCGGAATCCACATCGGAATGGCCACCATGTTGTTGGCGATGTCGTTGAAGACGTAGCTTTCCCAGGTGTAGCGCGCGGCCCACCAGGCGAGGTAGCCGATGCCGATGCTGGCGACGGCGAGCGAGCCCACCTCGAAGCTGCGGCGCAACGGTGGCGCCATCTTTTCAAGCAACAGCGTCACGCGCACGAAGTCACCATGCTTGAAGGCGTGCGCCATGGCCAGGAAGGCGGCCGCCGCGCACAGCCACGACACCACGTCATTCACCCAGCCCACCTGCCACAGCAGCAGCCGGCCCACCGACGCCGCGATCATCAGCACGAAGATCGCCAGCACGCACAGCGCGGCCAGGGCCGCAGCCGCCGCAAACAAGCGGTCGAGGAACTGGCGCACCGACGAGGCCTTACTTGGCAGTGAAGGCGTCGATCAGCTGCTTGCCTTCAGGGCCGGCCTTTTCAAGCCATTCCTTCAGCATCGTGTCGCCGACCTTCTTCATGTCGGCCTTCAGCGCAGCCGAGGGCGGCAGGATCTGCATGCCGCCAGCCTTCAGCTTTTCGATCGACTCGACGTTGGTGCGTTTGCTGGCGGCCAGGCCCCGCGTTTCAGCGTCGGCACCGGCCTTCAGCAGGGCGGACTTGGTGGGCGCGTCGAGCGCGTCGAAAGCGGCCCTGTTGATGATGACGGCGTTTTTCGGCAGCCAGGCCTGCGTGTCGTACCAGTACTTCAGGTGTTCATAGGTCTTGCTGTCAACACCGGTGGAGCCACTGGACATGTAGCTTTCGATGACGCCGGTGGCCAGCGCCGCCGAAACCTCAGCGGCCTGCACGGTGACCGGCTGCGCGCCCACCAGTTCACCGATGCGCGCGGTGGCAGGGCTGTAGGCGCGCCACTTCACACCTTTCAGGTCGGCCGCGGAATTGACCGGCTTCTTGGCATAGATGCCCTGTGGCGGCCAGGGCACGCTGTACAGCAACATGAGGCCCTGCTCAGCCAGCTTCTTCTCCATCAGCGGCTTTTGCGCGCGGTACAGCTTCATCGCTTCGTCGTAGCTGTCGGCCAGGAAGGGCAGGCCGTCGGCGGCATAGATCGGCCATTCATTGGCCAGAATGCCGAGCAGCACTTCACCAATCTGCGCCTGCCCGCCCTGCACGGCGCGCTTGATCTCGTTGGCCTTGAAGAGCGAGGCCCCGGCGTGCACGGTGATCTTCAGCTTGCCGGCCGTGGCGCGCTCGACATCGGCGGCAAATTCGGTCAGCGTGACGCTGTGGAAGTTGGTGGCCGGGTAAGCGGCGGGCAGGTCCCATTTGAGCTGGGCCTGGGCGGCGCCG
>JANNGN010000389.1:0-19358 GCA_031403895.1 Rubrivivax sp.
GCGACGATGCCTGGATGCACCTGTACACGGTACATGCCGATCACCGCTGCAGTGTTGCCAACCCTCAAATGGCGCGCTTCTTCCTCGAAAAGGCGGCTACTCTGGGCGATGCACAAGCACAGCGCAGGCTGGGTGCGCTCATTCTTCGCACCAGTTCTGGCCTCAAAGACTCGGAACAGGGCATTCATTGGCTACACGAATCAGCCAGGCAAGGGGATACGTTTGCGATGCGCTTGTTGAAGTCCCTGGTGCTGCCCTTGCCCGGCGCGGACGACCTGGTTGACCACGCCATAGACACCGTTCGGCGTAGCGACCCCTGGCTGGCGATGCGGCTGCGTTTGTCGCGCGACTTCGGCCTGACGAAACTCGAAGCGCTGTGCGCCGATCCAAGCGAAGGCAAACGGTCGTGGGGGCTGGTGGTGGGCAAGAACCCTTTCATCACCCAGAGCAAACTGTCGGCGCCGCGGGCAGTGCCCGCCGTGTCGCCGGCGGCGCTGGACAACCTGCACCGCGCCGCCCAATTCTTCGAGGAAGCACACCGCGATGGCAGCGGTTTTGAAGGCGACTGGCGCCACCGCTCGTTGCAACAGCGGCGCGTATTTGCGCGCCACCACATCGACGAAGACATGTTCTTCGCACGAGTGAACTCCAGGACGCTCGAAGCGCTGCGCCAGGGCACCAAGTGGGCGCTGCGCGCGAAACACCCGCTGCAGTTGGCGCTTACCGCCTGAAGGTCGGCCATGCGCATCCTGGTCGTCGAGGATCAGACCAAGCTGGCCGAATACCTGAAGCGCGGTTTGACCGAGCGGGGCCATGTCGTCGATGTCGCCCTGGACGGCATCGATGGCCGGCACCTGGCGCTGGAGGGTGACTACGAACTGATCGTGCTCGATGCCATGCTGCCGGGCGTCGACGGCTTCGACGTCCTGCGCGCGCTGAGGCAGCACAAGCCCACACCCGTGATCATGCTCACCGCGCGGGACAGTGTGGAGGACCGCGTTCGCGGCCTGGAGGCAGGGGCAGACGACTACCTGGTGAAGCCGTTTGCCTTCTCGGAGCTTCTGGCACGCATTCAGGCTGTCACCCGGCGCGGCGGCAGCGGCGCCGCCGAAAGTTCGACCCTGTCGCTGGGCGACCTTGATCTGGACCCTGTCCGGCGGCGCGTTGAACGCGCCGGGCAGCGCCTGGACCTGACGGTCCAGGAGTTCACACTGCTTTCAGTGCTGCTGCGCCATCGCGGCGTGGTGCTTTCCCGCACTGAGTTGACCGAGCAGATCTGGGACATGAACTTTGACAGCGACTCGAACGTGGTCGAGGTCGCCGTGCGGCGCCTGCGAGCCAAGCTGGATGACCCATTTCCCGAAAAGCTGCTGCACACGGTGCGTGGCATGGGGTACGTGCTCGAACGCCGCGAACCCCCGGAGGATGCGCCGCCGTGAGGTTGTTTCCGGGTTCGATGGCGGTCCGATTGACCTTGGGCCAGGGGTTGATTGCGCTGCTCGTCTTTGCGACTGCCGGCGTGTTGTTGCAGCGCGCCCTCGCAGGTGAACTGCAGCAAGCCGATCAACAGGAACTGCGTGGCAAGGTGGGTGTGGTGCGGCACTTCATCGACGAGTTTGCGCGCGGGCGCGACTTGCAGGTGTTGCACCATCACTTCGACGACATGCTGATCGGCCACAAGCGCCTTGCCATCCGAATCGTGGCGTCCGATGGCGCTGAGATCTACCGCGGTTCCGGACTGCCGGTCAATGGCAGCGCCGACGCCAATGGCTTCGGCCTGGCCCTGGCGCTCGACGGCACGCCCTTCGAAACGATTCACTCCGAACTGGGTGTCGAGTCGCCCTGGCCGGGTGGCCTGATCGTGCTCGGCCTGGACACCCGCCCGCGCGAGGCATTGCTGGCACGCCACCGCAATGTGCTGCTGGGCATCTGCGCCCTTGGCGTGGCGCTGACTGTGGCACTGGGCGCGCTCGCGGCCCGGCGTGGGCTGGTGCCGGTGAAGCACCTGTCGCAACAGGCTGGCCGCATCACGGCGCACTCTTTGGACATGCGGCTGGTCGATCACCACAACGCCAAAGAAATGGAGGGCCTGGTTGCAGCCTTCAACGCCGTACTCGAGCGGCTGGAGGCAGCCTACAAGCAGATGGAGGCGTTCAGCGCAAACGTCGCGCACGAACTGCGGACGCCGCTGGCCACGCTCATCAGCGGAAGCCAGTTGATGTTGTCCGCACCTCGCACGGCCAGTGAACTGAAGGAAGCCATCGGCTCGAATCTCGAAGAGTTGCAGCAAATGAGCCAACTGATCAACGACATGCTGTTCCTGGCGCGGGCGGACCAGGGTGACCGCGCGATTGACCTGAGGCAAACCGATCTTGCTGCAGAAGTTGACCGCACGCTGAAGTATTGCCAACCGCTGCTTGACGAAGCCGGGCTCACAGGTGCCCGTGTCGGCGCGGCTTGCGCACAGTGCAGCGCGACGCTGATCCAGCGGGCGCTGGTAAACCTGCTGGTCAATGCCATTCGGCACACCGAACGCGGTGGCTGCATCGTCGTCAAGATCGAAGCACAGGGCGACAGGGTCAGTCTGGCAGTCGAAAACCCGGGTCTCGCAATCCCCGACCACATCCGGGCGCGCATGTTCGACCGCTTCTTCCGCGCTGACGATGCGCGTGCGCGCGCTGGCGAGAGCCATGGCCTGGGTTTGACCATCGTGGCAGCCATCGCACAAATGCACGGCGGAAACGTGTTTTCCGGGTATGCAGACAGGGCCAACCGTGTGGGCCTCGTCATTCCCTTGCCGGCGCAAGCCGAAGCCGCAACGGTTCGCGCTCCTTCCAATTAACGCTCTGCCGCGCGAGAACATGACTTGATTGTCATGCTGCCGTCCACTGCTGGTCAGGGTCGGGTTTCTACAGTCGTCAACGTGACGCCATCCAGGTGTCACCGACGGAACTCCTGTTTCGCCGCCTCTGCTCAGAACGGAGAATTCCATGCGCCCGCTTCAACGCCTGAAGATCGCCACGATCATCTGCCTGACTGCCATCTCGGCCACCACATTTGCAGCCAGCCCGGATACCTTCGCGAACGGCCAGTCATTCTTCGGCCGGCCCAACGCGGATGCCCTCGGCTCCAGGCTGGTTGAGCTGGGCACGCTCAAGTACATCAACGTGAAGTACGGCGAAACAGTGACCTTTCGCAGCGAAGGCAAACAATTCACCTGGACCTTCGATGGGCTTGACCTCCTGTCAGTGGATGTTGCCAGGATTGCTCCCAGCGGCTTCGCAATGAAGCCACTGGTGATCTACATTGCGCAGAATCCGTCGAATCGGAACTGATGGAGCCTGCCCTGGTGTTCCAGGTGAAGGACGCGCGATGCTCGACACGGTGCAGGTTGGCAGCAAGATCAAGTTCAGAGCCGACAAGCCCGACGGCGCCTTCGTCGTGACGAGCATCCAGGCATTGAACTGACCTGACGGCGTGGCGCAAGTTGCCGCAACCGGGGAAGGTGCGGCAAGCTGAGGCTGAGCGTGTCGCGGGGCATATCGGCGAGATCCAACGGTGCCGACGCTACCGGCGCTCTGGGCCTGACCTTGTCACTGGCACCGCGTTGTGGACATCGTCCAGAATGAAGGACTCTTTCGACACGGAACCCTCATGATGAACGTTTCTCCACGCGGCAGCCGCTTCAATCACCTTCTCGCTGCCTTGTCGGTGCCTGCGTTGGCAGCCATCACCACGCCGACTTCGGCAGAGATCGTCGATATCGCATGGGATTCAAACGGGCGCTTCGAGCGCAGCGCGACCGTGCCACCCGCCAAGTTCACAGAAGTCTGCGGCAAGCTGCCGGCCGGCTTGAAGCTGCGTTGGGCATTCGAAGCCAGCACGCCGCTGGACTTCAACATCCACTATCACGTTGGCAAGGAAGTGGTGTTCCCGTCGAAGCTGAAAGCCGTGGCCTCCGCTCAAGACACATTGGATACGACGATCGAGCAAGACTATTGCTGGATGTGGACCAACAAGTCAGCGCAGCCCTCCACAGTCACGGTGAGGTTGCAGCGCTGAGCTGCGTTCATCCAGCGTCAGTTGCGACGCTGAAGGGCCGGCTCTAACGGCCGCCCCAATTCACTTTTGCGCAGCCAGCCACACATCGAACTGTGCAATTTCCTTCTTCTGCGCGGCAATGATCTGCTTGGCCATCGATTTCATGACCGGCGACTTGCCGTGCGCAAGCTGCATCTCGGCCATGTTCAAAGCCTGCTGATGGTGCAGCTTCATCATCATCGCGAAGTCCTTGTGCACGTCGCCGGACATCTTCATTTTTTGCATGCCCTCCATGCCCATCATCATGGTGCCCTTCATGTCGTGCGCACCTTCTGCGCCCTTGCTCATGGCGCCTTGCGGCATGCTGTCGGGCTTGCCCATGGACGGGGCGTTCTGCGCTTGCGCGGCCGCTGAAACGAAGCAAAGCGCAGTCAACGGGACCAGGCAGAGGGCTTGAATGCGGGTTGAAAGCAGGGCCACAGGCATCTCCTTGGGTTGGCGCTGCCCTGCACAGCGGGCAACGGCTGAATAGCTGCACTCTAGGGACGCGGCGCCGCCAGGGCTGCAGGCCCGCACCGACCATGAGCGTAGGCGCACAAAGCGTGTGTGCTCAAGCCGGCGCGTACCCCGCTTCGCCCACTGCGGCCACGATCGTCTCGCGTGTTTTGCTGGTCTGCACACGCACACGGTGGCTGGCCAGGTCGATCTCGACCTGGGCCTGCGGGTCCGCCAACTGGATGGCCTTGGTGACTGCACCCACGCAGTGGCCGCAGGTCATGGTGGGGAGGGTGAGTTCGAGCATGGCGAATCCTTCAGTGTCTGAAGCCAGCATCTTCAACCTTGCCACGGTGGCAGGGTCAAGCGCCGTGCTTGCCACCCACGTCGTGGAAAGGGTGTTACGGTGCGGCCCTCTTGACATTCCCATGATGGCAAGCTTGAGACTGGTCGCTGTTCAACCCGTGGCTCGCCTGTTGACCGCCAGCAAAGCCTGCCCACCCCGCACACCATGAACGCTATTGCTGCCACCCTGCCCAAGCCAGACACCCTGCTCGACTGGAGCTTGCCCATCGAGGGCATGACCTGCGCGTCCTGCGTGGCACGCGTTGAGAAGGCGCTGCAGAAATTGCCCGGCGTGTCCGAGGTCAGCGTGAACCTTGCCACCGAAGCCGCCAGCGTGCGCGCAAGCCCGGGCATCGGCCTGGCCGACCTGCGCGGCGCGATTGAGAAGGCCGGCTACACGGTGGGCGAAAGCAGCTTCACGCTGGCCATCGAAGGCATGACCTGCGCCTCCTGCGTGGCGCGCGTTGAAAAAGCACTGCTGCGGGTGCCCGGCGTGGTCAGCGCCGAAGTCAACCTGGCGACCGAGACAGCGACTGTCGCGGTCGCCACCCGCCGGATCGACGAAGCGGCGCTGCTGGCCGCCGTTGAGCGTGCAGGTTATGTGGGTCGGCCTCTGCACGAGGGGCCCGCAACCAAACCAGGCACTGCGCCTCGACGGCAACGCAGCCTGTGGGCGGTCGGTTCCGCAGCACCTGTGGTGGTGGCAGCCGTGCTCTCGGCGCCGCTGGCCTTGCCGATGATCGGGCTGCTGTTCAACCAGCACTGGATGCTGCCTGGCTGGATTCAATTCGCGCTGGCCGCGCCCGTGCAGTTCTGGTTGGGTGCGCGCTTCTATGTGGCGGGCTGGAAAGCGTTGCGGGCCGGCAGCGGCAACATGGACTTGCTGGTGGCGCTGGGCACCAGCGCCGCGTTCGGCCTGAGCGTGGTGCAACTGCTGCGCAATAGTGAGACCAGCATGCCGCATCTGTACTTCGAAGCCGCAGCCGTCGTCATCACGCTGGTGCTGCTGGGCAAGTGGATGGAGACGCGCGCCAAGCGCCAGACCACCGAGGCCATCCGCGCGCTGAACGCATTGCGGCCCGAGACCGCGCGCGTGCGCAAGGGTGGCATCGACACCGAGGTGCCGGCGGCGCAGGTTCATGTCGGTGACGTGGTGGTCGTGCGGCCCGGCGAACGCCTGCCGGTGGATGGCGACGTGCTGGAAGGCAGCAGCGATGTCAACGAGTCGCTCATCACCGGCGAAAGCCTGCCGGTGGCCAAACACGTGGGCGACAGGGTCACCGGCGGCGCGGTCAATGGCGAAGGCCTGCTGCTGGTGAAGACGAGCGCCGTCGGTGCCGAATCCACGCTGGCCCGCATCGTGCGGCTGGTGGAATCGGCGCAGGCGAAGAAGGCGCCGATCCAGCGCCTGGTGGACCGCGTCAGCGAAGTCTTCGTGCCCGTCGTCATCGTCATTGCGCTGGTCACTGCGCTGGCCTGGGGCCTGGGCACCGGCAACTGGGAAGCGGCGATCCTGAACGCGGTGGCGGTGCTGGTGATCGCCTGCCCCTGCGCACTCGGCCTGGCCACGCCCACCGCCATCATGGTGGGCACGGGTGCGGCCGCCAAGCTCGGCATCCTGATCAAGGACGCCGAGGCGCTGGAGGTGGCGCACGCCGTGACGGTCGTCGCCTTCGACAAGACCGGCACGCTGACGGTGGGCAAGCCGGAACTGATGGCCGCATTGCCTGTGCCGATGCCCGGTGCCGATGCGGCTGCACACCGTGCAGCGCTGCTGGCGGCCAGCGCGGCGGTGCAGGCGGGGAGTGAACATCCACTGGCTTCTGCCGTTAGGTCTGTCGCGGCAAGCGAAGGCCTGGTGGTCGCGCCGGCCACCGAAGTCCGCGCCGTCGCGGGCCGCGGAGTGGCAGCACGGGTTGAAGGCCGTGAACTGCGGCTGGGCAGCACGCGCTTCATGCAGGAACTGGGCGTCGATGTCTCGGCCCTGGCCACCGACGCTGCGGCCTGGCGGGCCTTGGGCTGCACCGTGTCGTGGCTGGCGGAACTGCATGACGGCCGCGAAGGCTCCAGCGGCCCTGAAGCGTTGCCCCGGTTGATCGGCCTGCTCGCCTTTGGCGACGCGCCCAAGGCCAACGCTGCGGGCGCCGTCGCCGCGCTGCAGAAGATGGGCGTGCGCTCGGCCCTCATCACGGGCGACAACGCGGGCAGCGCGCAGGCGGTGGCGCAACTTGTCGGCATCAGCGACGTACACGCCGACGTGCTGCCTGAAAACAAGGCCGCCATCGTGGCCCGGCTCAAGGCCGGCGGTGAGCGCGTGGCGATGGTGGGCGACGGCATCAACGACGCACCCGCGCTGGCGCTGGCCGACGTGGGCATCGCGATGTCCACCGGCACCGACGTGGCAATGCACACGGCCGGCATCACGCTGATGCGCGGCGACCCCGCGCTGGTGGCCGACGCCATCGATATCTCGCGCCGCACCTACGCCAAGATCCGGCAGAACCTGTTCTGGGCTTTCATCTACAACGTGGTGGGCATTCCGCTGGCGGCCTTCGGTCTGCTGAACCCGGTCATCGCCGGCGCCGCCATGGCCTTCAGCAGTGTGAGTGTGGTGAGCAACGCGCTGCTGCTGCGGCGATGGAAAGGGGTGGCGCGATGAGCGACAGCGACACTGTCATCGACAGCGACACCTTCAACATCGGCGAAGCGGCCGCGCGCTCGGGGGTGTCGGCCAAGATGGTGCGGCACTACGAGTCGCTGCGCCTGCTGCCTGCGGTGGCACGCACTGCGGCCGGCTACAGGCTCTACAGCAACCGGCAAGTTCACACGCTGCGATTCATCCGCCGCGCGCGCGACCTCGGTTTCAACATGGCTGAGATCACCGAGCTGCTCAAGCTCTGGCACAACCGCCGCCGCGCCAGCGCTGACGTGAAACGCATCGCAATAGTCCACGTCGAAGACCTGAACCGCCGCCTGGCCGCCATGACCGAGATGCGCGACACGCTGGCACACCTGGCGCACTGCTGCCAGGGCAATGAGCGGCCGGACTGCCCGATCCTGGAAGACCTGGCACAGCACCTGGGTGCGCCAGCGCCAACGGGCCCGGGTGCTGCGCGCTAAGGCTTTGGCTTCAGCGTTGCGTTTTTCAGTGGGCTGCGGTCAAGACGCGTCAGCCCGCACCTCGGTGCCCGCACGTCCGGCGAGCATCGCTTCGATATCTGCCAGCGCACCGATCAACGCGCGCTTGCCGCTGACGGCCGCGAAGCGCGACGCCGCTTCCACTTTCGGACCCATCGAGCCCGCAGGGAACTGGTGGCGCGCCAGCTCTGCAGGTGACACCCGGCGCAGCGCGCGCTGAGCCGGTAAACCCCAGTCCAGATAAACGGCGTCAACATCGGTGGCGATCACCAGGCAGTCGGCATCCAGCTCGCACGCCAGCAGCCCGCTGCACAGGTCCTTATCGATCACCGCATCCACGCCGTGCCGGCTGCTGCCGTCTTCGCCCAAAGCCACCGGGATGCCACCGCCGCCCGCCGCTATCACCAGCGCCTGGTGTGCCAGCAGCCAGCGAATCGGCTCCAGCCCCAGCACACGCTGCGGCTGCGGCGACGCCACGACACGGCGGAAGCCTTGACCGTCGGCTGCCATCACCCATTGTTTTTCAGTCGCCACACGATCCGCTTCTTCGCGGCTGTAAACCGGGCCGATCGGCTTGGTGGGCGCGGCAAAAGCCGGGTCGTCGAGCCTGACTTCCACGCGCGTCAGCAAGGTCACGACCACCTTGTCAGCGGGCAGCCGGTTGCTCAATTCCTGCTCCAGCAGATAGCCGATCATGCCGTCGGTCTGCGCGCCCAGAACGTCCAGCGGGTAGCCGGGAACGGCGGTGTAGGCCGCAGCCTGCAGCGCCAGCAGTCCCACTTGCGGCCCGTTGCCGTGGGTCAGCACCACGTCGTGCTGCAGGGCCACGCGTGCCAGTTGTTCGGCGGCGATGCGGATGTTGTCGAGCTGGTTGTCGGCGCTCAAGGCCTGGCCTCGGCGCAACAGCGCATTGCCGCCGATGGCGATGACGAGCTTCATGCGGCCACCTTCATGCCAGCGTCGCCACCAGCACCGCCTTGATCGTGTGCATACGGTTTTCGGCCTGCGTGAAGACGATCGAGGCTTCGGACTCGAAGACCTCGTCGGTGACCTCGATCTCCTTCAGCCCGTACTTCTCAAACACCTGGCGGCCGACCTCGGTATCCAGGTTGTGGAAGGCCGGCAGACAGTGCATGAACCGGGTGCGCGCTTTGCCGGTGGCGCGCATCAGCGCAGCCGTCACCTGGTAGGGCAACAACTGGTCGATGCGCTGCTTCCACACCGTGTCGGGTTCGCCCATCGAAACCCAGACGTCGGTGTAGAGAAAGTCGGCGCCGGCCACGGCGCTCAAAGGGTCGGTTTCGAGCGTGATGCGCGCACCGGTGGTCGCGGCCAGCACGCGCATCTCGGCCACCAGGTCTGCCGGTGGCTGCAGCCCGGCCGGCGCCGCGATGCGCACGTCCATCCCCATCTGCGTGCCGCCCACCAGCAGCGAACAGCCCATGTTGAAGCGCGCGTCGCCCAGGTAGCAAAAGGACATGTCGTGCAGCGCTCGCTCGCCAAATTCTTCCATCGTCATCAGGTCAGCCAGGATTTGCGTTGGGTGCGCCTCGTCGGTCAGGCCGTTCCACACCGGCACGTGCGAAAAGCGCGCCAGCTCTTCCACCACACTCTGGTGGAAGCCCCGGTATTCGATGCCGTCGTACAGGCGGCCCAGCACGCGCGCCGTGTCCTTCAACGACTCCTTGTGCCCCAGCTGCGAACCCACGGGGTCGATGTAGGTCACGTGGCCGCCCTGGTCGTGTACGGCCACCTCGAAGGCGCAGCGGGTGCGCGTGGATGCTTTCTCAAAGATCAGCGCGATGTTCTTGCCCTTCAGGCGCGGAATCTCGTTGCCGGCGTACTTGGTGCGTTTCAGTTCGGCTGCCAGGTCAAGCAGGAAGCGGATATCGCGCGGCGCAAAGTCCTTCAGGTCGAGCAGGCTGCGGTTGCGGAGGTTGAAGCTCATGGGGTTTCCTTTTTCGACCGGTTGGCGCGGGTCAGAGCGGGTCGCGCGTGATGGGGCACGACATGCAGTGGCTGCCGCCGCGGCCGCGACCCAGTTCACCGCTGGGGATCGTGATGACCTCGACGCCGGCCTTGCGCAGCAGCGTGTTGGTGTAGGTGTTGCGGTTGTAGGCCATCACCACGCCGGGTGCGAGCGCGAGCAGGTTGTTGCCGTCGTCCCACTGTTCGCGCTCGGCCTCGTAGGCGTCACCGCCGGTCTGCACCACGCGCAGGCGCGGCAGGCCCAGCGCTTCGGCGACAACGTCGATGAAGGGCTTGTCCTCCGCGCGCACATCGAGTGCAGAGTCGGTGGGCCCGGGACGCAGGCTGAAGCTGCGGATTTCGTTCACGACATCGGGGAAGACCGTCACCAGGTCCACGTCGCAGAAGGTGAACACGGTGTCCAGGTGCATGGCGCCGCGCGACTTGGGCATCAGCGCCGCGATCACCCGCGTCGCTGCAGCACCGGCAAACAGCGCGCGCGCGAGCTGGCTCACCGCTTGCGGCGAGGTGCGCTCGCCCATGCCGATGAGCACCACGCCGCCACCCAGCGGCATCACGTCGCCGCCTTCCAGCGAAGCCAGGCCGTGCTCTGCATCGGGGTCGCCCCACCACTCCACCACCTGGCCGGCAAAGTGAGGGTGGAAGCGGTAGATGGCGGTAGCCAGCAGCGTCTCCTGCCGCCGTGCTGGCCAGAACATCGGGCTCAGCACCACGCCATCGCCGATCCAGCAACTGGTGTCGCGCGTGAACAGCGTGTTCGGCAAAGGTGCCAGCAGAAAGTCGGCCGGCGCCGCGCAGCGTGCCACCAGGCCGGCGGGTTCGAAGGGCAATTCGCCGCGCACCACGCCGCCGATCAAGCGCTCAGTCAGTTGCTCGGGCGACAGCGCGCGCAGCCACTGGCGCAGCGCACCCACGTCTTCGGTGTCGAAGAAGTTGATGCCGAGTTTGCGCTCCAGGATCCAGTCGCGCGCGCTCGCGTCGGCGACCACGGTGGCCAGCAGATCGTGCATCTCCAGCACCTCGACGCCGCGCTCGTCCATCGCATTCACAAACGAGTAGTGGTCGTTCTTGGCCTGCGTGACCCACAGCACGTCGTCGAAGAGCAACTCACGGCAGTTGGCGGGTGTCAGCCGCATCTGCGCCAACCCCGGCCGGCACACCATCACCTTGCGCAGGCGGCCGACTTCGGAATGCACACCGAACGGTGTGTCGGCCTGCTTCGGGCTGCCAGCCACGCGCAGCGCGCTCACAGGCTGAGCCCGCCAGTGGCCAGCAAGTAGGCAGCCACCACAGCCATCAGCAACAGCGCGGCAAGGATGCCGATCTCAAAGCCCTTGAACGCGCGCTCGGCCCTTTGCTTGCGCGCCCAGATGTACACCGCAGCGCCCGGCGCGTAGAGCAGCGCCCCCAGCAGCAGGTACTTGGGACCGGCCGCGTAGAGCAGCCACAGGCAATAGACGGTGGCCAGGCCGGCGATCGGCAGATCGGCGCTGCGCTGCGTGTTCGCTGCGCCTTCACCGCGCGCAGACACCACCACGCCGTAGATCGCGCTGAACAGGTACGGGAGCAGAATCATCGCTGTCGATAGCGAGATCAGCGCCAGGTACGAGGCCTTGGAAAACAGCGTCACGAGCAGGAAGATCTGCACCATGCCGTTGGTGAGCCACAGCGCATTCGCCGGCACGCCCTGGCCGTTCTGGCGCGCCAGCCATTGCGGCATGACACCGCCGCCCGCCGGCGTGAAGAGTGACTCGGCCGCCAGCAGCATCCAGGCCAGGAAGCCACCGCCCACCGACACGATGAGGCCGATGTAGATCAGCACCGCGCCCCAGGTGCCGACGGCGCTCTCCAGCACGCCGGCCATCGACGGATTCTTCAGTTGCGCCAGCGCTGGCTGCTGCAGCACGCCCAGCGACAGCAGCGACACCGCCATCAACAGCACCAGCGTGATGGCGAAGCCAATCACGGTGGCGCGGCCCACATCTTCGCGGCGTTGCGCGCGCGCTGAATAGACCGACGCACCTTCGATGCCGATGAAGACCCACACCGTGACGAGCATCGTGCTGCGCACCTGGTCCAGCATCGGGCCCAGCGTTGAGCCGCCCCAGAAGTCGAAGGTGAAGGTCTTGAACTGGAACGCCAGCGCCACGAGCGCGATGAACAGCAGCAGCGGCAGCACCTTGGCCAGCGTGACGACTGCATTCAGCATCGCCGCACCTTGGATGCCGCGCAGCACCAGCAGGTGCACCACCCACAGCACCACCGACGCGCCGGCAATCGACGCTGCGGTGTTGCCTTCGCCGAACACCGGGAAGAAGTAGCCGAGCGCGCCGAAAGCCGCCACCAAGTAGCCGACGTTGCCGATCCACGCGCTGACCCAGTAACCCCAGGCGGCATTGAAGCCCACGTATTCACCGGCCGTGGCGCGCGCATAGGCATAGATGCCGTTGTTCAGATCGGGCTTGCGAATGGCCAGCGACTGAACCACCAGCGCCAGCGCCAGCATGCCCACGCCGGTGATGAGCCAGCCGATCAGGATGGCCCCTGCCCCGGCGCCTGCCGCCATGTTCTGCGGCAGGCCGAAGATGCCGCTGCCCAGGATGGAGCCGACCACCAGCGCCACCAGCAGGCTCAGGGGCAGCTTGCTTTGCAGCCGGCTTGGCGTTGCGACCGGGGCTGCAGCACTGGCTTCATTGAGTGTGTGGGTGATGGCCATGCGAGTCGTCTCCAAAGGTTGTTGTTGAATGTCTGTCGGGCGAAGCAGGTGCTTGTTAGCTGCGCGGCCGTGCCGGCCGCAGCCACTTCAGCGGACCCGGCGGCAGCCGCAGTCTGCGCACCAGCATCAGCACAAGCATCAACACCAGAGGCAGCGCCAGCCAGCCAAAGCTGCGATGTGCCAGCCCGCCGAAGAGCCAACCCCCGGCGGCCGAACCCAGCGTCTGGCCCAATCCGCCGGCCGCCGTCAGGCCGCCCATGACGACACCCAAGCGCTGGGGTGCGGCGCCGGCGGCCAGGTAAGCGATGACCGGCATCACGAGGCCCGTGCCGGCGGCGGTGAGGCTGACGCCCAGGTACATCCAGGCATCAGACTGGTCCAGCGCCAACACGGCCAGCCCCAGCACCGCCAGCAGCAGCCCGGTCGCGATCAGCATCCAGGCCTGAACTTTTTCCAGCAGCGATGTGATGAAGAGCAGCGCGTTCACGGCCAGCATCACCAGGCTGCACTCGGCGAGCATGATCGCTGCCTGGCGCGATGATTGACCCGCCTGCTGCTGCCCGAGCAGCACGATGCCCAGCTCAAAGCCGGCCAGCACGAACATCACCGTGCCACTGAGCCACAGCAGCGCAGCCGGGTGGCTTGTTGCAGGACTTCGCAGTGTGTTTTGCGTCGCCGGCTGTGCGCTTTGCGACACGAGTTCAGCCGCGGGCAAGGGCGCGGGCGCAGTCGCGGCCAGCCCCAGCATCATCACGCCGCCGAGCAACGCCGACAGCACCAGCACACGCTGTGCAGACAGCGCTGGCGACACTGCACCATCGGCAATCGACGGCCCGACCCAACTCGCCGCCGCGCTGAGCGCGGGGCCGAACAGGAAGCCCAGCAACGACATCGCGCCCAGCCACGCAAATCGCCGCGCGCGCTGCGACTCGGGCGTGTGTTCCGCCACCAGCGCGGCGACCACCGGCACCACCGCCGCCACAAAAAATCCGGTCGCAGCGCGCAGTGCGTAGATACCCCACAAGTTGGCGAATGCCGGGGTCAGCAGCAGAAGCAGGCTGGCGACATAGCCGACCAGCCCGATGAGCAGGATGCGGCGCCGCCCGACACGGTCCGACGCCGCACCCCACAAGGGCGCGCCCAGCAGCACGCCGGCTGCATAGACACCGCTGAGGAAACCGACATGACGCCCAACCTCAGCGGCAGCAATGCCGGGCATCAGCGACGCCAACCAGGCCGGCAGAACCGGCAACAGCGCCCCGTAGCCCGCCGAGACGATGAAGACGGCCGCCGCCAGCCACGCCACCTGCACCGGCCGCAGCCCGGCACGCTGAACCGGATGTTTGAGTTCAGTGGCAGATGCCGATAGGCGCACCGGCTTTGCCTTTGAAGACCGCATGGCCGTCTCTACAGCACCACCGGCTTGTCCGGCAGTTCATTGCGGTTGTGCCCGCCGGCGGGGAAATGCTGCGCCAGATGCTGCGTGACAGCCTGCACGCCGGCCACCACGCCGCCTTCGAAGTTGGACTGCCTGAAGGCGGCTTCCATCTGGCGGCACACCGTGCTCCACGCCTGCGCATGTACCTTGGCGTGGATGCCACGGTCGGCCACGATCTCCACCGCGCGGTCTGCCAGCAACAGGTAGATGAGCACGCCGGTGTTGTCCTGCGTGTCCCACACGCGCAATTGCGAAAACAATTCGATCGCGCGGTCCCGCGCCGACTGCCCTTTGAACAGCGGCGTGCCGTCCAGTCCCCCTTCGACGACAAATCGAATTTCTCCGACATGCGTGTCTTCGCTGCCTTTGATGGCTTGTTCGATTCTGCTCAGTGTGCTGGCTGGAAAGGCCCGCCTGACCAGCCGGTCGGTCACCAGCAAGTGCTTCACGATGCGTTGCATGTTCATGGCTACCACCTCCCCGACGCGCCGCCGCCACCGAAGCCGCCACCACCACCGCCAAAGCCACCTCCTCCACCACCGTAACCCCCACCGCGGCCGCCGCCGCCATAGTGGCCGCCCAATCCGCGCCCCAGCATGCCGCCACCCATCAGCGTGAGCAGCAGCGCCACCACGCCAGCCACTGCCGCGATCGACAAGGCACCCACCACGAACCATGCAATCACCGCCACGACGCCGCCGGTGACCATCGAGCCCGCCACCTTTCCGAGCGTGGCACGCAGCACGCCGCCCACAGCCAGGGCAACAATGAAAAGCAGGGGCAGGTACTGCTGCACGGTCCGCTGAACATCAGCGCCAGCCGCACCCGCCCTGCCGCTGGGCGCCGGCAAGGCTTCGCCATCGATGACCCGGATGATCTGAGCCACCCCGGCCGCTATGCCGCCATGGAAATCCTGCTTCCTGAACAGCGGCAGGATGGTCTCGCTGATGATGCGTTTGCTGCTCAGGTCGGTGAGCGCACCTTCCAGGCCGTAGCCCACTTCGATGCGCAGCGCGCGGTCGTTCTTGGCCACGACCAGGATCGCGCCGTCGTCCACCTGTCTGCGCCCGAGCTTCCATTGCTCGGCCACACGCAAGGCGTATTGCTCGATGTCTTCCGGGGCTGTGGTCGCGACCATCAGCACCGCCAGCTGGCTGCCCTTGCGGGCCTCGAAGGCCGCCAAGGTCTGCTCCAGCGCGGCCTTCTGCTCGGTGGTCAGCGTGCCAGTCTGGTCGGTGATGCGCCCCGTCAAGGGCGGCACCGCGATTTGCGCCGTGGCCAGCGCAGACCCGAAGAGCGCGCAGGCCAGCAACAGCGCGCGGCCCAGCCGACCCGCGTGACTGACTGCCGTCACTTGCCCACCCCAGACCCTGCACCAGGCGCTACACCAGTCCCTGGGCTCACGGGCTTGGCCGGCGTGGTGTCAAAGCCCACGCTGGGCGGCTTGGAGATTTCCTTTTCGTTGTCAACCGCGAAGCTCGGCTTTTCCTTGTAGCCAAACACCATCGCCGTCAGGTTGGACGGAAAGCTGCGCACCGTCACGTTGTAGGCCTGCACCGCCAAGATGTAGCCGTTGCGCGCCAGCGTGATGCGGTTCTCGGTGCCTTCGAGCTGCGCCGACAGGTCGCGAAAGCCCTGGTTGGCGCGCAGGTTCGGGTAGTTCTCGGTCACCACCATCAAGCGCGACAACGCACCCGTCAACGCACCCTGCGCCTGCTGGAATTTCTGGAACGCGGCAGGGTCGTTGAGCAGTTCGGGCGTGGCCTGGATCGACGTGGCCCTGGCACGCGCCTCCACCACTCTGGTGAGCGTTTCCTGCTCGAAATTCGCTTCACCCTTGACGGTATTGACGAGGTTCGGAATCAGGTCCGCGCGGCGCTGGTATTGGTTGACGACTTCCGACCACCCTGCCTTGACCTGCTCGTCGGTGCTTTGAAAGGTGTTGTAGCCGCAGCCGCCCAGGCTCAAGGCCAGCAAGACCGCCAGGACTGAAATTGGATTTCGCATGCAGTGTTCTCCAGAAATTGAGGTCAATCGGAAGCTCGTGTTGCAGACCGGGCCGCGACCCGTTTCGAGCGTCGGCCAGCGCGGCGCGGCAGCGCAAAGTGGAAGTAGATGAGCGCACTCAGGAGTGCCGCAAAGAGGCACCACACCGAGATGAACCATTGCGCGTAGAAGTAGTACGCGGCGCCAAACGCCAACAGCGACAGAGCGCCGAAAAGCTTCACCATTCGATGCGCGGAAAGCAGCGGGCTCGCGGTCGTCGATAGCAGGTACAAAGTCATCGTCACGGCGGCAAAGAAGTGCGGTGAGACGTATTCGACGTGCTGGCCGATAGGCCGCGAGACAACCGGGAAGGCCGCCAGGATGTAGAGCAGGTAACTGGCCACGGCAAATCCGCCTGCAACGAACACAAGCAGCACCTGCCGACGCCGCCCTGGCGGCTCGATCAGCCACACCGCCAGCGGCACATAAGCCGGCCACAGCACATGCGAGAAGAACGAATACGCGTGCGTCATCACCGAATTCAGCAACGGCGCATCAACGCGGAAGGTCAGCCAGATCACGCCTTCGATCAATTGTTGAACTGCGAACAACAGCGGGATGGCGGCGAACGCCAGTTCGCGTGGGCGGCGCGCCGACTTGAGCGTCAAGGACCCGATGACGATCAGCAAGGCACCCGCCGAGAAACTGGCCGTGGCCGAGAAGCACATTCAGCCTGCCCCTGGCCGACCGCCAATGCGGCCTGCGTACAGATCGTCCCGCGTCAGCGGAACCGGCCACCCGCCCCGGTTGGGCCTGGACGCAAGGATCTGGTAGATGCCCGTGGTCCCGGCCTCGAAGTCCAGCGCGCACGCTGCCATGTACAGGCGCCAGACGCGATAGCTTGGCTCGTCGACCTCGCGCAGCGCCGCGTCACGGTTGGCTTCCAGCCGCTGCACCCAGTGCCGCAGCGTCAGCGCGTAATGCGGGCGCAGGCCTTCGACGTCGTGAATCTCGAAGCCGGCCCGTTCCATGCCGAGTTGGATGTTGCTGACGCAGTCCAGCTCGCCGTCGGGGAAGACGTAGCGGTTGATGAACTCGGTGGCCACGGTCTTGTTCCATCCTTCCTCATCGTGCGTGATGCCGTGATTCAGGAACAGCCCACCCGCGCGCAAGACCCTGCGCACGGTCGCCAGGTAGAGCGGCAGGTTGGCCAGGCCCACGTGCTCGAACATGCCGATGCTCGAGACCT
Organism: Rubrivivax sp.; assembly: GCA_031403895.1. GTDB lineage: Bacteria > Pseudomonadota > Gammaproteobacteria > Burkholderiales > Burkholderiaceae_C > Rubrivivax. The sequence continues at coordinate 17,398 of JANNGN010000389.1, forward strand.
TGTCGAAGACGCCTTCCCCGGCGAGGTCGCGGTAGTCGCGCAGTTCCACCTTCACCAGGTCCTGCAAGCCTTCGGCGTGGATGCGCTGCTGCGCGTATTCAAGCTGCTGCCGGCTCAGCGTGATGCCGTGCGCCCGCACGCCGTGGTGCCGGGCCGCCCAGCACACCAGTGCGCCCCAGCCGCAGCCGATGTCGAGCAACCGTTCGCCGGGCTGCAGCCGCAGCTTGCGGCAGATGTGCTCCAGCTTGTTGCGCTGGGCCTGGTCCAGCGACTCGTCGGGGCTCGTGAAATAGGCGCAGGAGTAAACGCGCTCCTCGTCGAGCCACAGCCGGTAGAACTCGTTGGAGAGGTCGTAGTGGAACGCGATGGCGGCCCGGTTCTCTGTCTTCGAGTGGGCCTTGACGGTGCGACCGTGCAAGGGTGTGCGGCTGCTTCGCACATCGGCCCCCGCGTTGCCGGGTGCCTGCAGTCGAAGGGCCGTCAGCAGCGCGCCCAGCCGGTCGCGGAACGACAGGCGAATCGAATGCAGATGGTCCTTCAGGTTGAGCGCGGCGAAGAAGTCGCCCTCGACATCGATATCGCCCTGGAAATAGGCTTCGACGAGGCGCAGGGGATCGCGCCCGAGAACCATGGACCGCACGAACCCCGGGTGGTGGCAGACCAGGGTGAACAGTGGCTCAGGTGCGTGCGGCTGTGCCTTGCCAAGTCTCAAGGTGGTGCCGTTCCACAAGCGCAGAGCGAAATGGCCGTCGAAACTGCGGAACAACTGTTGCAACAGACTCGATGCCTGTTCGGCGCCGCGCGGCGTCAAGCTGGCGCTGTGCATGCGGTTGTTCATGCTGGCGCTTCCAGGGCAAGCTTCGCGGCAGCCGCCAGCAAAAACAGCGGTGTGACGAGCGCCAATCTCAGCGCCCGCCTGCCGAGCCCGAGCAGCGCGACGCCCGCCGAGGAGCTTGGTGTGGCTGAGCAGCACATTCAATTCACGCCGTGCCGAACAGCCGTGCAAACAGCCGTTCCTGGGCCGCATCACGTTGTTTGCGCCACCCCTCAAGCGCCGCGCCGATCGCCTTGCTGGACGCCTTTTCGCGCACGCGCCATGGGTTGTCGTCGGGCACCGGTTGACGCACGCTGCGCGCCCAGGCCGCTGCAAAAGGTATCCACGCCATCGCCGGCCAGACCTGGGGCGAAAACAGGTAGCGTTGAGTCCGCATCGGGTGGGCCCACTTCTGCGCCAACGCCGTCACCGGATTGGCACTCCACTTGAGCCACGGACTGAACCAGCTACGGTAGACCGATTCGTTCCATAACGACAGCGCATCGACTTTTTCAAACGCTTCTTTTGGATAGTCGAACTTCAAGTCCTCCACGCGGCGTTTCTCAAACCGCACGCCATGCCGCGCAGGCGTGCCAGCGCGACGCGGCGACTTGGTTTTGCCTTTCACCGCGAGGGCGTCGCCGGTTTCGTCGATCTTCATTTCGTACAGGCCCGGACTCAGGTCTTTGAAAGCCTCGACGTTTTCCAGGATCGCCCGGTGTTCGTGTTGGGCGACGCTGGCGGACACAAAGATGCCCAGGTGCCCCACATGCGGGTTGAGCAGGTAAACGATGCGTTGGCCGGCGGCCACGAGTGAGGCCGTGTCCGGATAGATCGCCGGCAGCCAGGCCAGCGCTTGATGGGGCGGCGTGATGTTGTCGCCACTGGATGCGAAGACCACGATGGGATTTCGGATCTTCTTCAGGTCCACGACACAGGCGGTGTGCGGGTCCATCCCGGGGTGGTCGAGTTGCACCTGTCCTTTCTCCAGCCGGTTGCCGATGAACAGGTTCTCCACGGTGGCGAGAATTTCCTCGCGACTCAGGAAATAGTAGCTCGACCACCAACGCTCGAATTCAAGAAAGCGTTCGCCTTCGGTGTCGACGTTCGCGTACAGGTTGTAATGCTTTTGCCACCAGGTGTTGGC
>JANNGN010000390.1:0-2224 GCA_031403895.1 Rubrivivax sp.
GCCTGAGGAGCACGGGGCTGGACGTCGTGGACATCGGCGCCGTGACCACGCCGATGCTGTATTACGTGGCGGCCACGCGCGGCAAATACGGTTGCAGCAGCGGCATCCAGGTCACGGGCAGCCACAACCCGAAGGACTACAACGGCTTCAAGATGGTGATGAGTGGCCGCGCCATCTATGGCGACGACATCCAGAAGCTGCGCCAGCGAATCGAGGCCGAGAGCTACACCACGAAGCGCGGCCGCAGCGCCAAGATGGACATCGGGCCTGAGTACGCACGGCGCATCACGCGCGACTGCAAGCTGGCGCGGCCGATGAAGATCGTGGTCGACAGCGGGAATGGAATTCCCGGTGCCAGCGCGCCAGCCATCCTGCGCGCTTTGGGCTGCGATGTGATCGACCTCTACAGCGAGGTCGATGGCGACTTTCCCAACCACCACCCCGACCCGAGCAAGCCCGAAAACCTGGCCGACCTGATCAAGGTCGTGCACGCCACCGGCGCAGAGCTTGGCCTGGCTTTCGACGGCGACGGCGACCGGCTGGGTGTGGTCACGGCGCAGGGCAACATCATCTACCCCGACCGCCAGATCATGCTGTTCGCACGCGACATCCTGAAGCGCCACAACGGCGGCACCATCATCTTCGACGTCAAGTGCAGCCAGCGCCTGCCGGTGGCGATTCGCAAGGCCGGCGGCAAGCCGCTGATGTGGAAGACCGGGCACTCGCTGATCAAGGCCAAGCTGCGCGAAATCAACGCGCCCTTTGCCGGCGAGATGAGCGGCCACCTGTTCTTCGGCGAACGCTGGTACGGTTTCGACGACGCCATGTACACCGCCGGCCGGCTGCTGGAGATCCTGAGCCGCGAGAAGAACCCCAGCGCCTTCCTCGACGCGCTGCCGACCAGCTTTTCCACACCCGAACTCAATGTCAGCTGCGCCGAAGGTGAACACCACGCGGTGGTGGCCGAGTTGCTGGCGCGCGTGGCCGACGGGCGGCTCCAGTTCGAAGGCGGCGAGGTCGGCACCATCGACGGCCTGCGCGTGGACTTTGCCGACGGCTTCGGCCTCATCCGCGGCAGCAACACGACGCCGGTGCTGGTGCTGCGCTTCGAAGGCCACACGCAGGACGCGCTGCACCGCATCGAGGCGCAGTTCATGGACGTGCTGCGCAGCGTCAAGCCTGACGCGCAGGTGGGCGCGTCGGCGCATTGACTGGCCCATTGACTGGCAAAGCGGCTCGCGCATCAAAGCCCGGCATGGCGGCGTGGCGGGAATGGCTGGCACGCCGCGCTTATTCGCTGCTGCTGCGCCTATGCACCCCGCTGTACGTTGCGCGGCTCTGGTGGCGCGGACGAAAGGAGCCGGCCTATCGCCAGTGGTGGCCTGAGCGGCTGGGTTTCAGCCGCGCCGCCGCCGCGCCCGGGCGCCTGTGGCTGCATGCCGTGTCGCTGGGCGAAACACTCGCTGCGGCGCCGCTGATCGACGCCTTGCGCGCGCAGCGCCCAGGCTTGAGGCTGCTGCTGACCCACGGCACGGCAACCGGCCGCGAAGCCGGCGCCTTGCTGCTGCGGGAGGGCGACGCGCAGGCCTGGCTGCCCTACGACACCCCCGGCGCAGTGCGTCGCTTTCTGCGCCAGCAGCGGCCGGCGCTGGGTGTGTTGATGGAAACGGAAGTCTGGCCTAACCTGCTGCATGAGGGGCGGGCGGCCGGCGTGCCGATGCTGCTGGTCAATGCGCGACTGTCCGAGCGCAGCCACGCCAAGGGCGAGCGTTTGTCCGCGTTGCTGCACCCGGCGGTGGCCTGCTTCACGCAGGTGCTGGCGCAGACCGAGGCTGACGCGACGCGGCTGCGCGCGTCCGGCGCGACCGATGTTCAAGTGCTGGGCAACCTGAAGTTCGACATCAGGCCTGCGCCCGAACTGCTGGCGCGTGGCAGGGCTTGGCATGCGCGGTTGAATCGATCGGTCATGCAGTCGGCCATGCAGCCGGTTATGCAGCCGGTTATGCAGCCGGCCCTGCGACCGGTCGTGCTGGCGGCGGTAACGCGCGAAGGCGAAGAAGCGCTGCTGCTCGCGGCTTGGCAAACACAGCCCGAGCCGCGCCCGCTGCTGTTGATCGTGCCGCGCCATCCGCAACGTTTTGACGAAGTGGCCGCGCTCATCCAGCAAGCCGGGTTCACGCTCGCCCGACGCAGCGCGTGGACGGATTTGCCACCAGCCGAAGCC
>JANNGN010000391.1:0-7210 GCA_031403895.1 Rubrivivax sp.
CATGCCGAAGGCGCTGCCGCTGATGCGCAACTGCGCCTTGTCGTCGTTGCTGCTGAAGATGCCGTGTTCGTTGTCGAAGAAGTTGCAGCCTTCAATGACCAGTTCACCGCCCTCATGGCGCACGCCGGCGCCGCCGCCGTCAGCAGCACGTTCTTGTCCCAGGCCCGGTCTTCCGATCCATAGGCCAGCAACACCGGGTTCTGCGAATCCGCGCCCTGCCCGATGACGTTGCCGATGACCGTGGCCAGGCCGCCGTTGGCGATGTCGATTTCGTACGAGGCGCCGCCGCGCACGCCGTCGTGGATGAAGTTGTAGCTGATGATGTTTTCACGCGCCCGCGTGCGGATCAGATGGCCTTCAAAGCCTTGCTGGAAACGCGTGCCGGTGATGCTGAGCTTGGCGATGCGGCCCACGTTGAGCAGGTGGTGCAGCCCGCCCACGACCTTGGGCGCCAGGCCGAAGGCGCTGCCGTCGATGCGCAGCTGCGCCTTGTCGTCGTTGCTGCTGAAAATGCCGTGTTCGTTGTCGAAGAAGTTGCAGCGCTCGATGCTCAGCTCGCCGCCTTCATGGCGCACGCCGGCACCGCAGCCGTCGGCGCCGCGCGCACCGCGAAACTCCAGGTTCTGCACCGTCACCTGGCCGCCGCGCACGGTCCACAGGCCCTTGCTGCTGGCTGGCTTGCCGTCGCCCTTGATCACCGGCGGTTTGTCGCCGGCCATGCCGCGCAGCGTGAGCCTGCGCTGCTCGATGACGAGGCCGCCTCGGTATTCACCCGACAGCAGTTCGATGGTGTCGCCGTCCTGCGCCTTTCGCAGCGCTTCGGCCAGCGTCATGGCCGAGCCGTCGGGCCCGGCCAGCCAGGTGGTCTGCGCCATGGCGGCGCCAGTTTGCAGGCACAGGCACAGGCGGATGGCCAAAGACCAGAGCAGCCTTGCGCGCGTTTTTGATGTTCCCTCAGTGCCCATCATCGACCGGATGTGTCTAGTTGTTGGGGGCTGAGTATGTCTGCATCCTGCAGGGGACTTGCGCACCGCAGCTTCGGCATCGCCCCCCTGCCTGCGGGGGCCCGCCCCCAAGCCAGTGCGCCCGTGATTCCCCCGTGGCGCCGATGCCCCAGGCAGTGCGATGCCTGCAAGCTGCCCGCGCTGTGACGCGGACGCCCATTGCAACCGGTGACCCCATGAAGAAGAAGACTCTGTGGCTGGCGCTTTCAAGCCTGATGGCCGCTGGCACCGTGCAGGCGCAGGAGGCAGGCCAGGTCAACATCATCTGCTCGGTGCAGGCCGAGTGGTGCAACCTGATCCAGGCCGTTTATGCGCGCACCACGGGCGTGAAGGTCAACCTGTCGCTGAAGGGTTCGGGTGAAGCGCTGGCGCAGTTGGTGGCCAAGAAGGCCAACCCCAGAACGGACATCAGGTTCGGCGGCACCGGCGACCCGCATCTGCAGGCTGCCGAGCAAGACCTGACGCTCGAATACAGGAGCCCCTCGCTGCCCCAGTTGCACGCCTGGGCGCAGCAGCAGGCAGCACAAAGCCAGTACCGCACGGTGGGCATCTACAGCGGTCCGCTGGGCTTTGGCTACAACAGCGAACTGACCGCAGAGAAGAAGAAGCTGAAGGTGCCGCAGACCTGGGCCGAGCTGCTGAACCCGGCGCTGAAGGGCGAGATCCAGGTCGCCAACCCGGCCAGCAGCGGCACCGCGTACACGATGGTCGCCACACTCGTGCAACTGATGGGCGAGGACAAGGCCTTCGACTTCAGCCCGGCGTCCAGGCTTGCGCCCGCAGCGACACCGCCAGGCTGGCCGTGGATGCCAACACGGCGCCGAGCGAGCGCAGCTCGGCATTGACGCCGTCCGAAATGTCCTGCGACAGGCGCCCGCGCGACGGCCAGGTGCTGTGGCCGTCCTGCGCCACCTCAACGCCGTAACCCAGCGCCAGCGCGGCCTTGCTGGTGTTGCTGACACAGAACTCGCTTTGCAGGCCGCACAGCACCAGTTGCTGCGCGCCAAGCACCCGCAGCGTGGCCGCAAGTTCGGTGTTCTCGAAGGCGCTCGATGCGCTCTTGCGGATCACGGCTTCGCCCGGCTGCGGCGACAGGTCTTCATGAAACTCGCCATGCGGCGTGTCGGCTTCGAAGGCTTCACCAGGTTCGTCGCAATGCTGGATGAAGACCACCGGCGAGCCGGCTGCGCGCGCAGCGGCGACCAGCGCGCTGGCGTTGGCGACCAGTGCTGCTGCACGGTCGATCACCGGGCAGCGCGCGCCGTCGAAAGCGCCGCGCTGGATGTCGATCACGAGAAGGGCGGTGGTGGGGATGCTTTCGGGCATGGCGATGAGCGTTGAAGATCGGGCTGTCATTACAGCGCAATCTCCACCCGCATGTCACGCCAGCGCAGCACTGCGGCCCTGGGCTGGATGCGTTCCAGCACCAGCCCGGGTGCCACGCTGTCGCCTTCGCGCGTGACCTGCCCGTCGAGGATGACGAAGCGGCTGGCCGCGCTGTCGGACCACACCGAGCCGCCCACCACCAGCGGCGGCAGTTGGCGGCGCAGTTCGCCGGCCAACTGCTGCAGCGGCACGCTGCTGGGCGCGGACGGGGGCGCGGGTGGGGGCGGCGCTGCAGAGGCCGGCGCTGCCGGCGGTGCAGCAGCCACAGGCGGCGCCGACACGACGATGGGCAGTGGCGCCGCTGCCGTCGGCGGTGCGATGAGCGGTGCGGGCGCGGGTGCAGTGGCCGGCGCAGCAGAAGGTGCGGCCTGCACCGTCACCACCACCAGCGCCGGCCGCGTCCACCACCAGACCAGCGCGCCGAGGAGCAACAGCAGCAGCGCAGCGCCGCACCACAACAGCCACCGGTTTTGCGCTGCGGGCGGCGCGGCCTGCGGGCTGGCTGGCGTGTGCAGGCCGGGCACACCGCCTTGCTGCCTTTCGGCATCGGCGCGGCGCAGGGCATCGAGGATGTAGGACATGGTTTCAGCGCAGGTCAGCGCGGGTCAGCGTAGGGCGGTCAGCCGAGGTTCGTCCACGCCGGCCGTGCGGTTGATGTGCATCAGCGTCAGCGGCCCGGCGCGCCCGTCGGGCGGCAAGCCTTGCAGCAACTGGTAGGCCAGCACCCGCTCGCGCCAGGGGCTTGCCGGTACACCGCTGGCAACGGGTGCGAGCTGCGCTTCGACCCAGGCGCGCGTCTCGGCGGGCAGCTCGGCATCGCGGCCGGCGCGCCAGCCCGGTGGCGTGCGCCAGAAGGTGGCGATTTCACCGCGCCAGGCGCCGGCCAGGGCTTGCGGCGTCAGATCAAAACGTTCGCGCCCGACCTGCAGCGTGGCGCGGCTGTCGTCCAGCGCCACCAGCAGCGCATGCACCTTCAGCCCGGTTCTGCCACGCAACACCAGCAAGGCCGGCCGCGCCAGTTGGCGTGCCAATTGAAAGCCGCCGCTGGCGCTGCGAAAGCAGGCCAGTTGTGCCTGCGCGGCCACCACACAGGGGTCACCTTCGCCGATGGCCACGTTCCAGCGCAGCGCCAGTTCGCGCCAAGCCAGGGCTTCGTCCGCGTAGGCCGCTGCCAGCAAGGCTGCCGGTGAATCGCTGGCCGGCGGTTGTGCCGGCAGCGGGGCCGCATTGGCTGCCGAAGCAGCGGCGACAGCGGCCGATGCCGCTGCAGCAGATGCCATGGCTGCCGACGCGGCCGATGCCGCAGCGCTGACCGGTGCCGACGGCCGGCCCGCGGGCAGTGTCCAAAGCGTCAACGCGATGCCTGCGACGACCACAAGCCCAAGCGCTGCCAGCAGCACCGTGCGTCGCTGGTCCGGCCGGGAAGGCCGGTCAAACACCTCGGCCGCAGCCTGCGCCACCATGCCCGCGTCCACATGGCGCTGGCGCCGGCTGTAGGCACCCAGCAACGCGCGGTCAGCCAGCAGGTTGATGCGCCGTGGCACGCCCCCCGTCAAGCTGTGCAGGCGGGCCAGTGCGCGGGTGTCGAAAGGCACCGCCACGTTCGGCCCCGCCACGCCCAGGCGGTGCAGCACGTACTGGCGCGTCTCGGCCGCGCTCAGCGACTTCAGGTGGTAGCGCGCAATGACACGCTGGGCCAGCTGCTCCAGCCCCGGCTGGGCAAGCATGGTGCGCAGTTCGGGCTGGCCGATGAGCACGATCTGCAGCAGCTTGCGCTCTGAGGTTTCGAGGTTGGTGAGCAAGCGCAGTTGCTCCAGCACGGCCGCGTCCAGCGCCTGCGCTTCGTCGATCACGAGCAGCGCGTGGCGGCCCTGCGCGTGGGCGTCGAGCAGGAAGCGGTTGAGCACGTCCACATGCGCCTTCACGCTCGCACCGGGTGGCAGTTCAATCAGGCCAAATTCGCTGCACACAGTCTGCAGCAACTCGATCACGCTCAGGCAGGGGTTGAAGATGTAGGCCACCACGCAGTGCGGCGGTAGCTGTTCCAAAAAGCAGCGCGCGACCGTCGTCTTGCCAGCGCCGATTTCGCCCGTCAGCAGCACAAAACCGCCGCCGCCGCCCACGCCATACAGCAGGTGCGCCAGCGCTTCGCGGTGGCGCTCGCTCAGGTACAGGAAGCGGGGGTCGGGCGCCAGCGAAAAGGGCTCGCGGCTCAAGCCGAAATACGGCGCATACATGGGCGCGAGGATAGCGGCCCGCCAGTGCGCGCCTCAGCGGGCCGTCACAAGCGTCTGCAAAATGCAGTTGGCGAAACAGTGTGTGACGGGTGGAGTGTGGACGGTGCGGTTACGTACACACTCTGAATCCGTGGAATAGTCACTCGCCTATGAATACTGTATTCCGCCTGGCCCTCTTGTACGTCCACTTGCTGGCCTGTGTGCTGGCGTTGCACACCGTGCTGAGCACCGACTGGCGGCTGCTGAACGCGCGCATCAATGCCAAGCAGTTGCTGCACGCGCACCGGCGTGTGGTGTGGGTGCTGGGCGCGCTGTGGCTCACGGGCGGGGCCATCGTGGCGCTGGACGGGCTGGCGCAGTTGCAGAACAACCCCAAGCTGATCGCCAAGATCCTGTGCGTGGGCCTGCTCACGATCAACGGTGTGCTGCTGCGCCTCTGGTGCCTGCCGCGCCTGGTCAGCGAACGGCCGTTGTCGCGCGTGGAAGCCTGCACGCTGATGGCCAGCGGCGCACTCAGCACCACCTGCTGGTTGATGGCCGGCTTCTACGGCATTGCGCGGCCGCTGGTGGGCTGGACACTGCAACAAAACCTGCTCTTGCTGGGCGCCGCACTGGCCGTGGCGCTGCCTGTGGCGCTGTCGCTGCAGGGCCGTTTGCGCGACGGTCGGCGGGCGCGCCTGCGCGGGCTGCGGCGCCCCTTGCAGACGCTGCCTGGGGCCCTGCCAGACACAGCCGCCAATGACGCCGTCGTCGTGAAGGCGCTGCAGCGCTGAATCGCCGGGCGACGCGCCGCAGCCTGATCTTTCAGGTGCGCCAGATGCGCGGCGGCTCGGCCGCCAGGCCCCACGCGGCCTGGCGCCACGCCGCGCGAACACGCGCCAGCAAGCCCATCACCGGCTCGACGCCGTGGCCCAGCACCCGCAGCAGCACCACTGCGCTTTGTGGTGATGTGGCGCCGGCACTGGCCGCCAGGCCACCGCCCTGCAGCACATCGCGCGCGGCCGCCAGCAGCGTGTCGCGCTGTGCTGCCAGCATGCCCTGCCCCGCCGCAAACCAGGCCATCCCCAGCACGCGGTGGCCGGCCAGGCCGGCAGCTGAATCCAGCAGCGTGGTATCCGCCGCAGACACGCGGCCGCGTTCGAGCCAGCAGCCGGGCACTTCCAGATGCTGGCGAAAACTGCCTGCCACGAAGGGCTGTTCGGCGGCCGGCAGGCCGAGCACCAACACGTCCCAGCCGATCATCTCGGCGCCCGGCGCCAGCGTCATGTGAACCTGGCTGTGCGCGTCGCAGCCGCTGTAGGCCAGCGCCTCCATCGGCAGCCATTCCAGGCGCGCGCCCGCTGCCAGTTGCAGCCGCACACTTTGCAAGGCAGCTGCACCGTCGCTGCGGTAGAAGCGCGTGGCGCCGGGGGTGGTGATGAGCGCATGGCTGCCCTCAGCCAAGGTGGCGTGCAGGTGCAGTTCATCGCCGCCCACCACACCACCCGGCGGGTGCAGCACGACGTGGTGGCAGATCGCCGGGCCTTCAGGGTACAGGCGCTGCAACACGCGCAGCGGGCCTTCGTGGCGGTCGTGCGCGACGGTCTGGTCGCCATCGCGCCGGTAGTTCAGCGTCAGCTGCGCCTTCCAGCTCACCGTCTGCATCTCATCGGGCTTGCCAGAAGGCGCGGTGCATGGCGGCGATGTCTTCTTCCACACCCGGCACCGGGCCGGTCACCTGCACCGCCTTCTGGCCGCGCGCAAAGACTTCGCGGCAGGGCAGATCCAGCGTCGGGTTTTCAGCGTGCTTGCCGGTGAGTTGCAGCAGCCGGCTTTCGCTCATGCCATAGACCAGCCGGCCGATGTGCGCCCAGTACATCGTGGCCGCGCACATGGCGCAGGGCTCGACGGTGGTCACGAGCGTGCAGTCCCACAGCAGCGCAGCATCGAAGCGGTGCGCGGCCACACGGGCCAGCACCGCTTCGGCATGGTTGACGGTATCGACATTGCCATGCGCCAGCAATTCGGTCTCGCCATCGGGCGCCACCAGCACGGCGCCAAAGGGGTGGCGGCCCTTGGCAGCGGCATCACGCGCCACTTCGCTCGCGCGGCGCAAATGGCGCAGGATCTGTTCGTCGGTCATGGCTTGTGCAACACCCCGCCTCACTCGCCCTGCGAACCCCGGTGCGCCCAGCCCGTGGTGCGCTTCTCGACCCAGCTGAAGAGTTCGTACATCGCCATCGCCATGGCGCCGATCGTCACCAGGCCCGCGAATGCCAGCGGCATGCGCTGCTGGCTGCCCGCGCTTTGCATCAGGTAGCCGATGCCCGAGTCGCCCGCCGTCATCTCGGCCAGCACGGTGCCCACGAAGGCCAGCGTGATGGCGATCTTCAGGCTGCCGAAGAAGTACGGCATCGACCGCGGCAGGCCGACCTTGACCAGCACGTCCCAGCGCTTGGCGCCCAACACCCGCAGCACGTCTTCGAGCTCGGGCTCCAACGTGGCCAGGCCGGTGGCGATGTTGACAGTAATGGGAAAGAAGGAGATCAAGAACGCGGTCAACACGCCGGGGCCGATGCCGATGCCGAACCACACAATCAAAAT